>NZ_JALPKQ010000007.1:0-155408 GCF_051383655.1 Geodermatophilus sp. CPCC 205761 | reverse complement strand
ACGACCCGACTTCGCCGCCGGCCGCACGCTGCCCCGCTCGGCCCCCCGGCACCACTGGCCGCTGGCGCTGGCCGCGGCGGCCGCGTCCCGCCGGGCCCGCCGCTGGGTGGGCGTCGCCGCCGTCGCCGACGCCGTCCTGGCGTGGTGGCCGCACCGCCGCGCGGTCGGGCCGTTGCGGTTCGCCGTCGCCCGGCGGCTGGAGGACCTCGCCTACGGGGCCGGCCTGTGGTGGGGCGCCCTGCGCGCCCGCGACCCCCGCGCGCTGCTGCCCGCGGCACCGCCGCCGATCGGTCCTCCGCCTTCCCGCCGTTCCTCCCCTGGGCCAGGCGGCGGCCTGCCTGGTGGAAACGGGAGGGAGGGGCCACGATGGCGCACGATGAGCCCGAGCCCGCGGACGTCGCGATGACGACGGTCAACCCCTGGCTCGCGCTGCCCGAGGGGCGCCCCGACCCCACGCTCACCCGCCGGCTGCGGGCCGCCCACGAGGCGATGGTCACCCGCGGGGGCCCGGCCGGCCGCGACTCGGTGCGGGCGGTCGTCTGGGACTCCTGGCGCCGCAGCCTCGGCAGCGGGGTGGACCCCGACGGCACCGCTCCGCCGGTCGACCTGCTCGACGACGACCTGCTGGCCTACCGCGCCGCGCACCCGCTGGCGCCGGTCCTGCCGGTGATCCGCCGGCTGCTGGTCGAGGACGCCGAGGCCGACCAGATGATCGTCGCGGTCACGGACGCGGCCGGCCGGATGCTCTGGGTCGAGGGCGACCGGCGGCTGCGCGCCCGCGCCGAGACGATGAACTTCGTCGAGGGCGCGCGGTGGTCGGAGGAGGTCGCCGGCACCAACGCCCCGGGCACCGCCCTGGCGGTCGACCACGCCGTCCAGATCTACGGCAGCGAGCACTACCGGCGCCCGGTGCAGAACTGGAGCTGCTCGGCGGCGCCGGTCCACCACCCGGTCACCGGCGCCCTGCTCGGCGCCATCGACGTCACCGGCGGCGACTCCGTGGCCAGCCCGCACGTGCTCACCCTGGTGCGCGCCACCGTGGCCGCCGTCGAGTCCGAGCTGCGCTGGCTGCACCGCGAGCAGCCCTCCGGGCGGCGTCCGGCCGCACCGGGCCCCCGCCCGGTCGCTCCGCGGCTGGACGTGCTGGGCCGCGACCGGGCCCGCCTGGTGCGCCCCGCCGGGCCGGTCGAGCTGTCGCTGCGGCACTCCGAGCTGCTGCTGCTCCTCGCCGAGGCCGCCGTCACCGGACACGGCCGGACCGCCGAGCAGCTGGCCGCCGAGTGCCACGCCGGCGATGCCGCCGCGGTGACCGTCCGCGCGGAGCTGTCCCGGCTGCGCCGGCTGGTCGGCACCGACCTCGTCGGCTCCCGCCCGTACCGGCTGCTCGGCCGGCTCGACACCGACCTCGACCGGGTGCGCCGGCTGCTCGGCCGCGGTGCCGTGGGGCCGGCGCTCGAGTGCTACCCCGGTGCGGTGCTGCCGCGCTCGGTCGCGCCCGGCGTGGTCACGGCCCGCACGCGGGTCACCGCGCTGCTGCGCCAGGCGGTGCTCGCCAGCCGCCGTCCGGAGCTGCTGCTGCGTTACAGCCGGCTGCCCGAGGCGCAGGACGACGTCGCCGTCTGGCAGACCTGCCTGGAGTGGCTGCCACCCGGGGCGCCGAGCCGGCCCGGGGTGGCCGCGCACCTGCACCATCTGCGCCGGGCCCCCCGCGGGCCGCTGCGCGTGCACTGAGCCCTCCCCGACGATCATGAAGTTCGGGAGGCGACACGCCGCCTGCCGCAGGTGTGTCGCTTCCGCAGCTTCATGATCGTCGGCAGAGGCCGCTACAGGGCGCCGGCGAACAGCGGGACGGCGTTCTCCAGCGCGTACCCGATGCCCAGCGAGGACCCGCTGGAGAAGGCGCTGACCAGCGTCTCGTCCTCGAGCACCACGGCGTGGCCCTGCTGGACCGAGGGCAGCGTCTGCCAGAGCGGGTTGCCGGTGATCTCGGTGGCCTCCACGAAGATCGGGAAGACGACGGTCAGCGGGGCGTCGAGCAGCCGCAGCTCCTCGTCGCTGACCGGGGCGAAGAAGTTCTCGCCGGCGAGGTCCTGGATGGCCGGCTTGTTGGTGAAGCCGAGCGCCTCCGTGAAGTCGACCCGGGCGTCACCGCGGACGTAGGCCCCGAAGCCCTCCGACGTGTACGCGCCGACGGCGACCTCGGTGCCCTCGAACTGCGGGTTGGCCTCCCGGGCGTCGGCGAACTGCTGCTCCACGCTGTCGGCGATCCCGGTCGCCTCGTCCTCGCGGCCCAGCGCCTGGCCCACCAGCTCCAGCTGCTGCTGCCAGGTGGTCTGGTACGGGCCGACGCCCTCGGGCTGGCCGATGGTGGGCGCGATCTGGCTCAGCAGGTCGTAGCGCTCCTGCGTGCCGTCGGAGCGGGTGTCGAGGATCAGGTCGGGCTCCAGCGCGGCGACCGCCTCCAGGCTGGGCTCGAGGGTGTCGATCAGCTCCGGCGCCTCGTCGTAGCGCCCCTCCGCCCACGGGCCGACGCCAGCGCCGCCGAAGCCCAGCCAGTCGCTGGCCCCGACCGGCTGGACGCCGAGGGCCAGCGCCGTCTCCGCGTCCGACCAGCCGAGGGCGACGACCCGCGCCGGCTCCTCCTCGACCGTGACGTCCCCGAACGCCGTCGCCACGGTCACCGGGAAGGCGCCCGCGGCCGAGCTCGGTGCGGCGTCCCCGGCCTCCTCGGCGGAGCCGGAGCCGCAGCCGGTGGCGAGGACGGCGACGACCAGCAGGGCGGCGCCGCGGAGGGCAGGACGGGATCGCATCGGGGCTCCTCGGGGACAGGTAGGTGAGGCTCACCTAACACCCTCGGGACGACGGAGGGCCACCGAGGTCGCGGAGCCGGAGCCTGCAACGGCGCTGCAACGTTGCCCGGGGGCGCGGCTCCGGGGGCGCCGAGCCCGGCGCGCTCCGCAGATGCGGAGACGCAGAGCCGGAGAGTCCTCCTGTGCGGAGGTGAGGTGGTCGGCGCGTCGGGTAAGCGTGGCCTAAGTCACTCCCCCGTTGACACACTCCGGCCAGGTGGCTCTGCCACACGACCCCTGCAACGAAGCGGAGGATCCGTGACACAGATCAACGTGCGGGTGGACGGGGTGTCCTACCGCGACGACGTCGAGCCCCGGACCCTGCTGGTCCACTACCTGCGGGAGACGCTGGGCAAGGTCGGCACCGTCGTCGGCTGCGACACCAGCAACTGCGGGGCCTGCACCGTGCACCTCGACGGCGCGGCCGTGAAGTCCTGCACGGTCCTGGCCGTCCAGGCCGACGGCGGCGAGGTC
Organism: Geodermatophilus sp. CPCC 205761; assembly: GCF_051383655.1. NCBI lineage: Bacteria > Bacillati > Actinomycetota > Actinomycetes > Geodermatophilales > Geodermatophilaceae > Geodermatophilus > Geodermatophilus sp. CPCC 205761. Next base: position 152,085 of record NZ_JALPKQ010000007.1, on the reverse strand, counting down.
ACCACGATCGAGGGGCTGGCGCAGAACGGCACCCTGCACCCGGTGCAGAAGGCCTTCCACGAGATGCACGGGCTGCAGTGCGGGTTCTGCACCCCCGGGATGATCATGACGTCGATCGACCTGCTCAAGGAGAACCCGAACCCGAGCGAGACCGAGGTCCGCGAGGGCATCGAGGGCAACCTGTGCCGCTGCACCGGCTACCAGAACATCGTCCGCGCGGTGCAGCAGGCCGCCGGCGAGATGGCCGGCACCGGCGCCGCCCCCGAGACGACGGGAGCGCAGGCATGACCGTCACCCAGGACCGACCCGGCGCCGAGGCGCCGGCCCGCGAGGTCGGCCAGGCCCGCCTCCGCAAGGAGGACGCCCGGCTGATCACCGGCCGCACGACGTGGACCGACAACATGGTCCTCCCCGGGATGCTGCACCTCGCCGTGGTCCGCAGCCCGCTGGCCCACGCGAAGATCCGCGGCGTCGACGTCACCGCCGCGACCGAGTCGCCGGGCGTCGTCGCCGTCTTCACCGGTCAGGACTTCAAGGAGGAGCAGGGCTCGATCCCCTGCGCCTGGCCGGTGACCCCCGACATGGTCAACCCCGGGCACCCGTCGGTGGCCGTCGACGAGGTGAACCACGTCGGCGAGGCCGTCGCGGTGATCGTCGCCCGGAGCAAGGCCGCCGCGCAGGACGCCGTCGAGCTCGTCGACGTCGACTACGAGCCCCTGCCCGCGGTGCTCGACATGGAGCAGGCGATCGCGGCCGACCCGAGCCTCTGCCACGACCACCTCGACTCCAACCAGAGCTTCCACTTCGTGTTCGACGGCGGTGAGGCCGAGACGGGGACCGACACCGAGCGGGCGTTCGCGGACGCCGAGGTGGTGGTCAGCCGCAGGTTCGTGCAGCAGCGGCTGATCCCGGCGTTCATGGAGCCCCGCTCGGTCGTCGTCCAGCCGCAGGGCGACAACTACACGATGTGGTCCTCCACCCAGGTGCCGCACATCCTCCGGCTGATGCTGGCCATGATCACCGGGGTGCCCGAGCACAAGCTGCGTGTGATCGCCCCGGACGTCGGGGGCGGCTTCGGCGGCAAGCTCCAGGTGACGCCGGAGGAGGTGATCAGCCTCCTGGTGGCCCGCCGGATCGGAAAGCCGGTCAAGTGGACCGAGACCCGGAGCGAGTCCCTGATGACCGCGCACCACGGCCGCGACCAGATCCAGTACATCGACATCGCCGCCGACCGCGAGGGCAACGTCAAGGGCCTGCGCTGCCGGATCCTCGCCGACATGGGCGCCTACCTGCGGCTGGTCAGCCCCGGTATCCCGGTGCTCGGGGCGTTCATGTTCAACGGCATCTACAAGTTCCCGGCCTACCGCTTCGAGTGCCAGGGCATCTTCACCAACAAGGTGCCCACCGACGCCTACCGCGGCGCCGGCCGGCCCGAGGCGACGTTCGCCGTCGAGCGGATCATGGACGAGCTCGCCGTCGAGCTCGGCATGGACCCGCTGGAGCTGCGCCGCAAGAACTGGATCAAGGCCGAGGAGTTCCCGTTCACCACGGTGGCGGGGATGACCTACGACAGCGGCGACTACGAGACCGCGACGCAGAAGGCCCTGGAGCTGCTCGGCTACGACGAGCTGCGCGAGGAGCAGCGCCGCCGCCGGGAGTCCGGCGACCCGGTGCAGCTGGGCATCGGCTTCTCCACGTTCACCGAGATGTGCGGCCTGGCGCCGTCCCGCGTGCTGGGCTCGCTGTCCTACGGCGCGGGCGGCTGGGAGCACGCGGCGATCCGGATGCTGCCGACCGGCAAGGTCGAGGTGGTCACCGGGTCCACGCCGCACGGGCAGGGCCACGAGACGGCGTGGAGCCAGCTGGTCGCCGACCGGCTCGGCGTCCCCTTCGAGGACATCGAGGTGCTGCACGGCGACACCTCGATCGCGCCCCGCGGGCTGGACACGTACGGGTCCCGCTCGCTGGTGGTCGGTGGCGCGGCGGTGGTCCACGCGGCCGACAAGGTCATCGCGAAGGCCCGGAAGGTGGCCGCCCACCTGCTCGAGGCCAACGAGGAGGACCTGGAGTTCGCCGGCGGGAAGTTCGCCGTCCGCGGCACCCCCGGCTCGGAGGTCGGCATCCAGGAGATCGCGCTGGCCACGTTCGCGGCGCACAACTTCCCCGAGGGCGTGGAGCCCTCGATCGACGCGGACGCGACCTTCGACCCGGAGAACTTCTCCTTCCCGCACGGCACGCACATCTGCGCCATGGAGGTCGACACCGAGACCGGCAGGGTGCAGATCCGCAAGTACGCCTGCGTGGACGACGTCGGCACGATCGTGAACCCGCTGATCGTCGAGGGCCAGGTGCACGGCGGCCTGGCCCAGGGCATCGCCCAGGCGCTGTACGAGGAGGCCGTCTACGACGCCGACGGCAACCTCACCACCGGCAGCTTCGTCGACTACCTGGTCCCCTCGGCGGCGGACCTGCCGCACTTCGACACCGGCAACACCGTCCACGAGGCGCCGGGCAACCCGATCGGCGCGAAGGGCGTCGGCGAGGCCGGCTGCATCGCCAGCACGCCGGCGGTGGTCAACGCCGCACTCGACGCCGTCCGCCACCTCGGGGTGTCCGACATCCGGATGCCCCTGACACCGGAACGGGTCTGGCGGGCGCTCCAGGAGGGCGGTGACGGCGGAGACCGCGCGACCGCCGGCACCGTCGCCTACGGCGGGGCGCAGACCGAGTCCACCGCCGGTGTGGCGACCGACGCCTCGTCTCTCGGAGGTGACCGGTGATCCCCGCCGCGTTCGAGTACGCCCGGCCGACGACGATCGACGAGGCGCTGCAGGCGATCGCCGCGGGCGGGGAGGACGTCAAGATCCTCGCCGGCGGCCAGTCGCTGATCCCCGTCATGCGCCTGCGCCTGGCGGCACCGGAGACCGTCGTCGACCTCGGCCGGGTCAGCGAGCTGCGCGGGGTCCGGGACGACGGGGACGCCATCGTCATCGGTGCGATGACCACGCACCACGACGTGATGACCGACCCGCTGGTCCAGCAGCACGCCCCGCTCATCGCCGAGGCGACCGAGACGGTCGCCGACCGGCAGGTGCGCGCCCGGGGCACCTTCGGTGGCGCCCTCGCGCACGCCGACCCCGCCGGCGACCTGCCGGCGGTCGCGCTGGCCCTGGATGCCGAGTTCGTCGTGGTCGGGCCGAACGGCCGGCGCACGGTGGCCGCGGCGGACTTCTTCGTCGACTACCTCACCACCGCGCTGGAGGAGGGGGAGCTGCTCGTCGAGATCCGCGTCCCCAAGCTGGCCGGCCAGTGGGGCATGCACTACGAGAAGTTCAACCGGGTGGCGCAGGCCTGGTCGATCGTGGCCGTCGCCGCGGTGGTCCGCCGCGAGGACGGCCACATCGCCGAGGCGCGGATCGGGCTCACCAACATGGGCCCGACGCCGATCCGCGCCCGGGCGACCGAGGCCGCACTGGCCGGTGCCGACGCCAGCGCCGAGGCGATCGCGCAGGCCGCGCGGTCGGCGGCCGAGGGCACCAGCCCGAGCAGCGACCTCAACGGCCAGGCCGACTACCGCCGGCACCTGGCACAAGTGCTGACTCGCCGTGCGGTGACCGCGGCCGCCGGGTTGTAGCGTCGGTCACCAGCCCCCGGTACCGCGCCCGTTCCCCTCGGCCGGCCCGCCTCCCTCCGGGGGTGGACCGGCCGAGCCACGTACTCCCAGGAGGTCGCACCGTGCAGTTGGAGAACTCGTTCACCGTCCCCGTCCCCATCGACGAGGCCTGGCGGGTGCTGATGGACATCGAGCGGATCGCCCCGTGCATGCCCGGCGCCAGCCTCGACTCGGTCACGGGTGACGACTTCACCGGCAAGGTGAAGGTCAAGCTCGGCCCGATCAACCTCACCTACGCGGGCAAGGCGTCCTTCATCGAGAAGGACGAGGCCGCGCACAAGGCGGTCATCGACGCCCGCGCCAAGGACCAGCGGGGCAACGGCACCGCCGCCGCCGTCGTCACCGCCAAGCTGAAGGAGGAGGGGGCCGTCACGCGGGTCGACGTCCTCACCGACCTCAACATCACCGGCCGGCCGGCCCAGTTCGGCCGCGGCGTGATGACCGACGTCGGCAACAAGCTGCTCGGCCAGTTCGCCGACAAGCTGGCCAGCCAGCTCGGGGCCGGTGACCAGGAGGTGGCGGCCCCGGTGCCGGCCGAGACCGCGACCCAGAAGGTGGCGGCCACCGCCACCGGTGCGGTCGAGGAGGTCGCCGCCTCCGTCGAGCAGGTCCCGGGGGACGGCGCGGCCGCCGCGAAGACCCGCACGACCGCGGCCGCGGCCAAGGAGGCCGCGGCGGGCGCCACCGACACGGTGTCGACGACGACCCCCGCCGGTCCCGCCGCCACCCCGGTGTCCACCCCGGCGGCGCCGGGGACCCCGGCGCCGGCACCGGTGCCGGCTGCGACCGCGACGACGCCGGCCGGCCCGGCGGCGACCCCGGCGTCCACCTCGGCCCGGCCGGCGGCGGCCGAGTCGGAGCCGATCGACCTGCTGGAGGTGGCCGGCGGTGCGGCGCTGGCCCGCTACGCCACGCCGCTGGCCGGCGCGGCAGCGGTGCTGCTGGTGATCACGCTGATCGTGCGCCGGCGCCGCCGCCGCTGAGTCCCGGGGCGGGGTCGCCGGGCCGGCTCGACCCGGCGACCCCGCCCAGCCAGTCCAGCGCCGCGGCGGCGACCACGTCGAGGTCGCGGCGGAGTGCGTGGTCGCCGGGGACGGCGTAGACCGAGGCCCCGGCTCGGCCGGCGAGCACCGCGGCGACCTCCTCCGGGCGGCCGAACGCGTCCCGCTCGCCCTGCACGACGCCGATCGGCACGGGCACCGCGGTCAGCTCGTGTGCCCGCGACCGCTCCGGCCGGCCCGGCGGGTACAGCGGGAACGCCAGGCACAGCACCCCGGCCGCCCCCTGCGCGGCCGCGGACCGGCAGGCCACCCGGGCTCCCGCGCTGCGGCCGCCGAGCACCACTGGGCCGGTCAGCCGGCCGCCGTCCCGCAGCCCGTCGAGCACCGCGGCCCAGCCCTCGTCGAGCCGGGGCGGCGCGGGCGCGATCCGCTTCCCCGCCACCCGCCAGGGCTGCTCCACGCGCAGCACCCGCCAGCCCGCGGCGGCGGCCGCGGTGCTGACGGCGAGCAGGTCGGCCGACTCGATCCCGCCGCCCGCGCCGTGCCCGAGCACCAGCGTCCCGGTGGCGCCGTCGGCCGGCTCCGTGCTGGTGACCCGCGCCGGGCCCAGGGGGGTGGGCAGCTCGGTCATGCGGCCGGCCGTGCCAGCAGGGCGTCCACCGCGCCGGCCAGGTCGCCGGCGACCAGCGCGGCGGGGTCGTAGACGGCCGGGTAGGCCCGCTCGCTGCGCGGGAACCAGGCGCCGGTGAGGCCGGCCTGCACCGCTCCGTGCACGTCCCAGGCGTGCGCGGCGACCATCGCCATCCGCTCCGGGGGGACGTCGCAGGCCCCGGCCGCCCACAGGTACACCGCGCGGGCCGGCTTCCAGGCGCGGATGACCTCGCTGGACAGCGACCGCTCCACCAGCGCGCGCACCCCGCCGCGCTCCAGCCCGGCCTCGGCGACGCCGGGGGTGCCGTGGGTGAGGGTCACCACCCGCACGCCGGCCGCGGCGAGCCGGCGCAGCGCGGGCTCGACGTCCGGGTGCGGCGCCAGCTCGAGGAAGGCGTCGGCGACCCGGCCGCGGTCGGCGGCGGAGAGGTCCACTGCCTGCGCGAGGGCGGCGTCGAAGGCGTCCCGGAACCGGCACCAGGTGCCGGCCGCGGCGGTGGCGAAGCCGGTCAGGAGGGTGCGGACGAAGACCGTGGGCAGCAGGTCGGCCGGCTGCCCGAGTTCCACCAGCGCCGCCCGGACGGGGGCGAGGTCGAGCAGGGTCTCGTTGACGTCGAAGGCGACGACGGCGGGCCGGGCGACCGTCATGCGTCGGCGTCGCCCCGGCCCCGCTCGGCGGCGCGCTCGCGCCGGTGCCGGCGGACGTCCTTGCCGCGCTTGACGACCAGCCAGCCGACCCCGATGACGGCGGCGGCGACGACGGCGTAGTCCAGGTACTTGAGGTTCTCGCGCACGAAGTCACCGGCGGCGACGCCCAGCCCGATGAGCACGCTGTTCCAGATCAGGCTGCCACCGGCGGTGAACAGGAGGAACTGGCCGAACGGCATGCGGACGACGCCGGCCGGCACCGAGATGAAGCTGCGCACGATCGGCACCATGCGGCCGAAGAACACCGCCGACCGCCCGTGCCGCTCGAACCAGGCGAAGGTCCTGTCGACGTCCTCGGTCTCCACCAGCGGCAGCCGGTCGAGGAAGGCGTGCGAGCGCTCGGGTCCGAGCGCGCGGCCGACGTAGTAGAAGAAGATCGCGCCCAGGATCGAGCCGAGCGTGGCGAAGAGCACCACCGGGACGACCGACATCCGGCCCTCGTTGATGAGGACGCCGGCGGCGCCGAGCACGGCCTCGCTGGGGATGGGCGGCACGACGGTCTCGAGCAGGATGGACAGCCCCACGCCCACCGGCCCCAGCTTCTCCACCATGTCGAGCAGGAAGCCGGTGATCCCGCCTTCGTCGGATGCGGCGGCGGCGAGGAGCGACATGCGTCCCACGGTAAACGGCGCTCTGCGGGCGTGCGGGTAGCTTCGCCGGACATGCGCCAGCGCTACACCGCCCGGGCCGTCGTCGTCGGGGACCGGGCCGGCACCGTGCTACCCGACGCCGTTCTCGACGTCGCCGACGGCGAGATCGCCTGGGTCGGTGCCGCCGCCGACGCCCCGCCGGCGGCGGACGCGGAGGTCACCGCCCTGCCCGGCCTGCTGATGCCGGGGCTGGTGAACACCCACGCGCACGGGCCGATGGTGCTGTTCCGCGGCCAGGCCGAGGGGCTGCCCCTGGAGCGCTGGCTGCGCGAGGTGATCTGGCCGCGCGAGGCGCGGCTGACCGCCGACGACGTCGAGGCGGCGATGACCGCGGCGTCGGCGGAGATGCTCTGCGGCGGGATGACCACGAGCGTGGAGATGTACTTCGCCCCCGAGCGGGTCGCCGCGGCGGTCGGGCGGACCGGCGCGCGGGCGGTGATCGCCACCCCGCTCATCCCGCTGCCGGGGACGCCGCCGCTGGCCGAGCAGCTGCGCGACGCGGTCGCCCTGGCCACCCGGGCGCCTGCCGACGGCACCGTCGAGTACGGGATCGGGCCGCACGCGGCGTACACGCTGCCCCTGCCGCTCCTGCGCGACGCCGCCGCGGCCGCCCGCGAGCACGGGCTGCTCCTGCACCTGCACGTGGCCGAGACCCGCGCCGAGGACGCCGACCTCCTGGCCACGCACGGGCTGTCGGTGCCGGCACTGCTCGCATCCCACGACGTGCTGGGGGGCCGCGTGCTCGCCGCGCACTGCGTGCACCTCGACGACGCCGACCTGGAGCTGTGGCAGGAGTACGAGGTCGCGGTCGCGCACTGCCCGGCCAGCAACGCCAAGCTGGCCAGCGGGATCGCACCGGTGCGGGGGATGCTCGACCGCGGCCTCCGGGTCGGGCTGGGCACCGACGGGGCGGCGTCCAACGACGGGCTGGACCTGCTCGGCGACGTCCGGCTGGCCGCGCAGCTGGCCCGGCTGCGCGAGGGCTCGGCGACCGCGCTGACCGCCGCCGAGGCGTTCTGGCTGGCCACCGGCGGTGCCGCCGACGCGATCGGCCGCCCGGACCTCGGGCAGCTGGCGGTCGGCCGCCGTGCGGACCTGGTGCACGTCGACATGGCCGACCTGCTGTTCGAGCCGGTGCTGAGCCCCCCGGACGTGCTCACCCACCTCGTGTGGTCGGGGACCTCGCGGCTGGTGCGCGACACCTGGGTCGGCGGCCGGCAGGTGGTGCGCGACGGCGTCTGCACCACCGTGGACGTCGAGGCGCTGCGAGCGGACGTCGCGTCGCGGGCCGCCCGCCTCGCGACCGGTTGATGGAGTGGATCCGTGGGCGTCACCCTCGCGGATCCACTCCGTCAGGGGCGCAGCGAGATCGTCTCGCCGCGCACGACCGCGCGGATCTCCCCGGGGGCCCGGCGCTCGGCCACCTCCCGGACGAAGTCGCCCAGCGGTGAGGCGAAGCGGTCGTAGTCGTCGTAGTGGACCGGCACCGTCACCGGCGGCTTCAGCAGCTCGACGAGGTCGGCGCCCTGCCGGCCGTCCATGGTCACCGTGACCCCGAGCGCCTTGGTGCCGCCGAGGTGCGGGATGAGGACGTCCAGCGGACCGCAGCGCTGCAGCACCTCGCCGAGCCAGGGCCGGTAGAGCGTGTCGCCGCTGATGTAGCCCCGCCAGCTCACCTCGCCGCCGCGCAGCAGCTCGAGGACGCTGCCCATCACCGGCGGCAGCAGCCTCGCCAGCGGGCCGGGGCCGTGCACGCCGGGGACGGCGGTGATCCGCAGCGTCTCGTCCGGCCGGGTCAGCTCGTGCCGCTGCCAGGGCGCGAGGTCGAGGGTCTCCCGGAAGCCGCGCCGGCCGAGCGCGCCGGCCGCTGCCGGGGTGGTGATCACCGGGGTGCCGCGGTCGAGGGTGCGGGTGGCGATGCGGTCCCAGTGGTCGGCGTGCAGGTGCGACAGCACGATCGCGTCGAGCGCCGGCAGCTGGGTGGGGAGCAGCGCCGGGTCGGTGAGCCGCTTGGTCCACAGCCCCTTGCCGAGGTAGGCCCGCTGCCCGCGGCGCAGGAAGTTGGGGTCGGTGAGCAGGGTGAAGCCGCCGATCCGCAGCAGCGTGGTGGCGTTCCCGCCGAAGGTGAGGGTGACGTCGTCGGACGGCGCGCGCGAGGCCATGCCCCGCGACTACCCGGCGCCCTCCGCGCCCACGCCGACCGCCGGTCCCCGCGGGGACCGCCGCCGTGGTCCCGTCGGTTTCCGCGGAAACCGACGTAGGGGCCCGGCTGGTAGACAGGGCGGGTGGCCGGTTCCCGCGACGTGGACGCGTCCTTCCTCGCCCTCCCGCTCGCCGCGCTGACCGACGCGGCGCTCACCCGCGCGATCGACCTCGGCTGCGAGCACGCCGACCTGCGGGTCGAGCGGATCCGCACCCAGACGATCAGCCTGCGCGACGCCCGGCTGGAGGCCCTGGCCGACGGCGAGGACCTCGGGCTCGCCGTCCGTGTGGTGCACGAGGGCACCTGGGGGTTCGCCGCTGGTGTCGTCCTCACCGCGGCCGAGGCGGTCCGGCTGGCCGAGGAGGCGGTCGCGGTCGCGAAGGTGTCCGCGGCGGTGAACAGCGACCGCGTCCAGCTGGCGTCCGAGCCGGTGTACCGCGACGCGGCGTGGGTCTCCGACTACGACGTCGACCCGTTCACGGTGCCCGACGCGGAGAAGGCCGGCCTGCTCACCGACTTCTCCGAGCAGCTGCTGGCCGCCGACGGCGTCGAGCACGTGCAGGCCAGCTGTGCGCTGGTCAAGGAGCAGAAGTACTACGCCGACACGGCCGGCACCCGGACACGGCAGCAGCGGGTCCGCACCAACCCCGACGTCACCGCGCTCACCGTCGACCGCACCACCGGCGCGTTCGAGAGCATGCGCAGCCTGGCCCCGCCGGCCGGTCGCGGCTGGGAGTACCTCACCGGCACGGGCTGGGACTGGCGCGGCGAGCTGGCCGAGATCCCCGAGCTGCTGCGGGAGAAGACCAAGGCGCCGTCGGTGCAGGCCGGCCGCTACGACCTCGTCGTCGACCCGTCGAACCTGTGGCTGACCATCCACGAGTCGATCGGCCACGCCACCGAGCTCGACCGGGCGCTGGGCTACGAGGCCGCCTACGCGGGCACCTCCTTCGCCACCGTCGACAAGCTCGGCACCCTGCGGTACGGCTCGGCGCTGATGGACGTCACCGGTGACCGCACCGCCCCGCACGGACTGTCCACCATCGGCTGGGACGACGAGGGCGTCGCCGGGCAGCAGTGGGACATCGTCAGGGAAGGCGTCCTGGTCGGCTACCAGGTCGACCGGAACACCGCCCGGCTGGGCGGGATGGCGCGGTCCAACGGGTGCGCCTTCGCGGACTCGCCCCGGCACGTCCCGGTGCAGCGGATGGCCAACGTGTCCCTGCGGCCGGCACCCGACGGCCCCTCGACCGAGGAGGTCATCGCCGGCGTCGAGCACGGCGTCTACGTCGTCGGGGACAAGAGCTGGTCGATCGACATGCAGCGCTACAACTTCCAGTTCACCGGGCAGCGGTTCTACCGGATCGAGGGCGGTCGTCTCGCCGGCCAGCTGCGCGACGTGGCCTACCAGGCGACGACGACGGAGTTCTGGGGCTCGCTCGCGGCCGTCGGCGGCCCGCAGACCTACGTGCTGGGCGGGGCCTTCAACTGCGGCAAGGGGCAGCCCGGTCAGGTCGCCCCGGTCAGCCACGGGTGCCCGGTGGCCCTGTTCGAGAACGTCAACATCCTCAACACGGTGCAGGAGGGCGGGCGATGAGCGGTGCGAGCGCCGGCGAGCGGGTCGTGACCATCGCAGCGAGCGCCAGCGAGCGAGGAGCGGAGCGATGAGTCAGCCGACCCCGCAGGACGTCGTCGAGAAGGCGCTGGCCGCCTCCACCGCGGACGGCCAGGTCGCCTTCGTCGTCGAGAGCTCGGAGGCCAACCTCCGCTGGGCCTCCAACAGCCTGACGACGAACGGTTCCATGCGCTCCCGGCAGGTCGTGGTGGTGTCCTTCGTCGACGGCGGCACCGGGATGGCGGCCGGCACGGTGGCCCGCACCGGCAGCCCGGACATCGACGAGCTGGTGGCCGCCAGCGAGCAGGCCGCCCGCGACGCCGGCCCGGCCGAGGACGCGATGCCGCTGGTCGCCGAGACGCCGTCCGGCTCGGGCGACTGGGACGCCGACCCCGCGGAGACCTCGATCGGCGTCTTCGCCGACTTCGCGCCCGCCCTCGGGCAGGCCTTCGGCGAGGCCCGCGGCCGCGACGAGCTGCTGTTCGGCTATGCCGAGCACTCGATGGAGACCACCTACCTCGGCACGTCGACCGGCCTGCGGCTGCGGCACGACCAGCCCAGCGGCCGGGTGGAGCTCAACGGCAAGAGCACCGACATGAGCCGGTCGGTGTGGGCCGGCACCGGGACCCGGAACTTCGCCGACGTCTCGGTGGAGGCGCTCGCCGGCGAGGTGGCCCGCAAGCTCGGCTGGGCGCGGCGCCGCGTGGAGCTCCCCGCCGGGCGGTACGAGACGCTGCTGCCGCCGTCGGCGGTCAGTGACCTGATGATCTACGTCTACTGGACGATGGAGGCGCGCGACGCCGACGAGGGCCGCAACGTCTACGCCAAGGCCGGCGGTGGGAACCGGGTGGGCGAGCGCCTGGCCGCGCTCCCGCTGACCCTGCGCAGCGACCCGTTCGAGCCCGGCCTGGAGGCCTGTCCGTTCCAGGTGGTCAGCGGCTCCTCCGGTTCGGCGTCGGTGTTCGACAACGGGATGGCGACGCCGGCGGTGGACTGGATCTCCGGCGGGGTCCTGACCAACCTCATCCGGCCGCGCGCCTGGGCGCTGAAGACGACGGCACCGGCGACGGCCGCCGTCGACAACCTGGTGCTCGAGCTGCCCGGCGCGACGGTGACCCAGGACGAGATGGTGGCCGCCACCGACCGCGGCCTGCTGCTCACCACGCTCTGGTACATCCGCGAGGTCGATCCCCAGACGCTGCTGCTCACCGGGCTCACCCGGGACGGCGTCTTCCTCGTGGAGGGCGGCGAGGTCACCGGCGCGGTGAACAACTTCCGGTTCAACGAGTCCCCGGTCGACCTCCTGGCCCGCATCACCCAGGCCGGTCGCACCGAGCGCACGCTGCCGCGGGAGTGGAACGACTGGTTCACCCGGGCGGCGATGCCGGCGGTGCGGGTGCCGGACTTCAACATGAGCAGCGTCTCACCGGCCAGCTGACCAGATCGGAGGCCGTCGGCGGCGCGACGCGCCGATGTAACCCAACCGTCGGTGGCGGTGTGACAACCGGTTCGTCACATCGTTGTCATTTGCTTCCCGTGACGTTCTGCGAACGAGCCAATACCGTGAGTTCTGCCGGGATGGCCACGCGGAACGCAACACCCGCCTGGACCCCCCCGAGCAACAGCCGAGACGTGGACCGGGCGGAACCTCGCGCCCTGGCCACAGAGGGGCCCCGACCACACACGGGGCAGGTGAGGGGGAGGTCCCATGACCAGGAACACGAAGCCGTCGGTCTTCCAGATCGGCCAGATCTGGGACGACGGGGATGCGGTCGTGGTGTCCGGGTGGGGGCTGGGGCTGTGCGCCGCGGCCTGCACCTGCCACCGGCACCCCGGCGGCGGCAACCTCTCCATCGCCGAGGACCAGGCGCGGGGCCTGCTCGGGCTGGTCAGCTACGCCGACGACGACTGCAGCTGCTGCGAGCCGTGGACCGCCGACGAGCTGAGCGCGATCGTCCGTGACCTGGACATGGTCGCCGGCCTCCAGGCGCAGGAACCGCTCGCCGGCTGAACCGCGGTTTCCCGGGACCGGCCCGGGTAGGGGTCGGTCATGCTGGGACGAGCCGCCCTCCGCGGTGCCGTGGCCGGGCTGGCCGGCACCGCCGCCATGACGCTCGGCGAGAAACTCGAGCAGTCGGTGACGCACCGGCCGGACTCCTACGTCCCCGGGCGCACCCTGACGGCGCTGGCGACCCGCCGCCGGCTGCCCGAGTCGGCGCGCCCGCCCGTGCGCAACCACCTGATGCACTGGGGCACCGGCGCGCTCGTCGGTGCCCTGCGCGGCGTCTGGGCCGCCAGCGGGCTGCGCGGCTGGCACGCCTCGGCCTGGCACACCTCGGTCCGGCTGGCCACCGACCAGACCCTCGAGAACGCCACCGGCACCGGCGCCCCGCCGTGGACGTGGTCCCGGCGCGACCGCGTCGTCGACGTCGCCGGCAAGGCCCTGTACTCCTTCGTCACCGGCGCGGTGGCCGACGCGCTGGTGCCCCTCGCGGCCGACCGGACGCCGCCCGGGTCCGCCCCGCCCCGCCGCGGGTAGACCGTCGGCACCGACGCCATCGTCGGCAGCCAGCAGCCTTCAACCAGTTGCAGTCAGCCCCCTGTCCGACGGTTACGACGTTCCCGGCCGCCGGTCGGGACACCGGAGCCTGGTGGGGCTCCTGTGACGGACGGGGTCACGCCGCCGTCCGTGGCCCCGCGCGCCGCTGCCTACTCGTCGACACCGTCTCCCTACCGTGCGTACGGACGCGCTCGGAACACCGCCCACACCGGCGGGGCGCGGTGAGGGGAGGCCGACCATGCAGCGGAACCGGACGACGAGCCGACGCTGGTCCGGCGCCACGCTGGCGGTCGCCGCCACCGTCGCCGTGCTGTTCACCCCGGCGACCGCGAGCGCCGAGCCCGCGACGGCCGCCGACGCCGCCCGGCTGGTCGCCGAGTCCGGCCAGCGGCTGTCCGCGCTCGACGAGCAGGTGCACGCGGCGCAGGTCACCGTCACCGAGCAGCAGCAGGCCGCGGTCGCCGCCGCGCAGACCGCCGCCGCCGCCGAGGCCCAGCTCGCCGCGTACGCCCCGCAGCTGGCGGCCATCGCGCAGGGCGCGCACACGACCCAGTCCCGGATGGCGGCCTTCCTCACCGGCGACTCGGCCGACGACATCGTCCAGCAGATGACCACCCTGGACCTCATCGCCAGCCACACCGAGGGGCTGCTGGCCGAGGTGTCGGTCGCGAAGCGGACCGCCGAGGAGGCCCGGACCGCGGCCGACGCGGCGGCCGCCCAGGCCGCGGCCGGGCTCGCCGAGCTCCAGCGCCAGCAGGCCGAGGTGGCCGCCCTGGTGGCGGACTACGAGGCCGACTTCGACCGGCTCAGCGCCGCCGAGCAGTCCGCCGTCACCACCCGGCTCGCCGGGCCGGCGCTGGCCGCGCCGTCCACCGCCGCCGTCGTGGCCGCGGCCGCGGGCGACCAGGTCGCGGCCGTGCTGGAGAAGGCGCTGGCGCAGGTCGGCGACGCCTACGTCTGGGGCGGGACCGGGCCCGACGGGTTCGACTGCTCCGGCCTCACCAGCTTCGCCTACGCCGCGGCCGGCGTCGCGCTGCCGCACTCGAGCCAGGCCCAGTCCCGGATGGGCGTGGCCGTCTCGCGCGCCGACCTGCAGCCCGGTGACCTGGTGTTCTTCGGGTCGCCGGTGTACCACGTGGGCATCTACGTCGGGAACGGGATGATGGTGCACGCGCGCACGTTCCGGCAGCCCGTCGCGGTGACCAGCGTCGACCAGGGCGACTACTCCGGCGCCCGCCGCGTCCTCGGTCAGTAGAGCCGGCCGCCCTCGGCCAGCAGCTGCACCAGCGCGGCGATCCGCTTCGCGCGCGCCGTCGCGGTGGCCGCCGTCGTGACCCGGTGGAGGACGGCGTAGCGGTTGCGGCCGTCCAGCGCCTCGAACTGCTGCTGCGCGGCGGGGACCGCGGCGAGGGCGGCGGTCAGGTCGTCCGGCACGGTGGCGGACGCCGGCCCCGCGTAGGCCCGCTCCCAGCGACCGTCGGCCCGGGCCGCCTCGACCGCGGCCAGGCCCGCCGGCCGCATCCGGCCGGCCGCGGTGAGCGCCTCGACGGCCGCCACGTTCTTCTGGGACCAGATGCTGCGGGCCCGGCGCGGGGTGATCCGCTGCAGGTACCAGGCATCGTCGAGCCGGTTGGACCGGCCGTCGATCCAGCCGAAGCAGAGCACGGACTCCACCAGCTCGGCGTAGGTCACCGACGGCACCCCGGCGCCCTTCTTGGCCAGCTTCACGTACAAGCCGGGGGCGGTGCCGTGCTCGGCGTCCAGCCACTCCTCCAGCGCCGCCTGGTCGGGGAAGGCTCGCACCGGCAGGTCGGTCGGGAGCGTCACGGCGGCATGGTGTCCCGGAGGCCGGCCCCGCGTCCAGGGGTGCCGGAGCCGTTCCGTAGCGTTCCCTGGTCGGACCGTGACCGGAGGAGGGCCAGGGTGGGCGGCGAGGTTCCCGCGACGGTGCAGGGCATCTACGACGAGGTGCTGCGACGCAACCGCGGCGAGACGGAGTTCCACCAGGCGGTGCGCGAGGTGCTCGAGTCCCTCGCCGTCGTGCTCGACCGGCACAGCGAGTACGCCGAGATGAAGACCGTCCAGCGCATCTGCGAGCCCGAGCGGCAGATCATCTTCCGCGTCCCGTGGCAGGACGACCGCGGCGAGGTGCACATCAACCGCGGCTTCCGCGTCGAGTTCAACTCCGCGCTGGGGCCCTACAAGGGCGGGCTGCGCTTCCACCCCTCGGTCGACCTGGGGATCGTCAAGTTCCTCGGCTTCGAGCAGGTCTTCAAGAACGCCCTGACCGGCATGCCCATCGGCGGCGGCAAGGGCGGCTCGGACTTCGACCCCAAGGGCCGCTCGGACGCCGAGGTCATGCGGTTCTGCCAGTCGTTCATGACCGAGCTCTACCGGCACCTCGGGGAGTACACCGACGTGCCGGCCGGTGACATCGGCGTGGGCGCCCGGGAGATCGGCTACCTCTTCGGCCAGTACAAGCGGATCACCAACCGCTACGAGTCCGGGGTCATCACCGGCAAGGGGCTGGGCTGGGGCGGCGCCCTGGTCCGCACGGAGGCCACCGGCTACGGCGCCGCCTTCTTCGCCGAGGCGATGATGGAGGCCGCGGGGGAGTCCTTCGACGGCAAGCGGGTCGCCGTGAGCGGCTCGGGCAACGTCGCCGTCCACGGCATCGAGAAGGTGCACCGGCTCGGCGGAACGGTGGTGGCCGCCTCGGACTCCAGCGGGTACGTCGTCGACGAGAAGGGCATCGACCTCGACGTCCTCAAGCAGGTCAAGGAGGTCGAGCGGGGCCGGATCGGCGACTACGCCGACCGCGTGGGGACGGCGAGCTTCGTCCCCGGCGGCAGCATCTGGGACGTCCCCTGCGACGTCGCGATCCCCAGCGCCACGCAGAACGAGCTGGACGGCGACGCGGCCGCCGTCCTGGCCCGCTACGGCTGCCGGTACGTCGTCGAGGGCGCCAACATGCCGGCCACCCCGGAGGCGGTGCGGGTCTTCCGGGACGCCGGCATCGCGTTCGCCCCCGGCAAGGCGGCCAACGCCGGCGGGGTGGCCACCTCGGCGCTGGAGATGCAGCAGAACGCCTCGCGCGACCGGTGGACGTTCGAGCACACCGAGGAGCGGCTGGAGGAGATCATGCGCGGCATCCACGCCCGCTGCCACGCCACCGCCGACGAGTACGGCTCACCCGGCGACCTCGTGCTCGGGGCCAACGTGGCGGGCTTCCTGGAGGTGGCCGAGGCGGTGCACGCGCACGGCCTGGTCTGAGGGACCGTGCGGCAGGCTGCCGGCATGAGCCGACCAGGCAGCGACGTCCCGGCGGTGCAGGTCCTCGTCGCCGATCTCGAGCCGCGGCCGGGCGGTCGGCTCGTGCGCGCCGCCCGCCTGCTCGCCGCCTTCACCGCGGAGCTGGCCCTCGGGCTGCTCCCCGCGCCCGCCCTGTTCGACGTCGTCGTCCGGCGGCGCAGCGACCGGTCCGAGGTCGTGCGGGTGCCGGCGGTGGACACCACCACGCCCGGCGACCTGCTCCGCTTCGTCCGGGAGCAGCTCGAGACCAGCGACGCCGGGACGTTCCTCGCGGAGTGGCGCGAGCGGGCCTAGACCTCCCGGCGCAGCACCTCCGCGGCCAGGGCCAGGGAGCGCATCTTGCCCTCGGCGGCGGCCCGCGGCAGGTACTTGAGGCCGCAGTCGCTGGAGAGCACGAGCTTCTCGACGTCGACGTCGTCCAGCGCGCGGCGCACCCGGTCGGCGATCACCTCGGGCGTCTCCACCTCCGGGGTCGACAGGTCCAGCACGCCCAGCGCGATGCCCTTGCCGCGCAGCGGCCGCAGCTGCGCCGGGTCCAGGTGCGACTGCGCCGTCTCGACCGACACCGCGGCGACGGGGGTGTCGGCCAGCTCCGGCAGGAAGGAGTAGCCCTCCGGCCGCTCGGACACCATCGCGGCGTAGCCGAAGCACAGGTGCAGGTGGACCGGCCCGGCCGCGCCCTCCACGGCCCGGGTCACCGCCTCGGCCCCGTACCGGCGGGCCACCTCGGGGCGGGCCTGCAGCCACGGCTCGTCGATCTGCACGATGTCCGCGCCGGCGGCGAACAGGTCGGCGATCTCCGCGCGGACGACGTCGGCGTACGCCAGGGCGAGGGCGCGGTCGTCGCCGTAGTGCTCGTCCTGCGACTGCTGGGCCATCGTGAACGGACCGGGGACGGTGATCTTCACGGTGCGGTCGGTGGCGGCCCGGAGGAACGCCACGTCGCGCGCCTGGACCGGCGCCGGACGCCGGATCTCCCCGACCACCCGCGGCACCGGGATCGGCCGGCCCGAGCGGTTGATGACCGACCCGGGGGTGTCGATGTCCACGCCCTCCAGCGCGGTGGCGAAGTGGTTGGAGTAGGACTCCCGGCGCTGCTCGCCGTCGGTGAGGATGTCCAACCCCGCGGCCTCCTGCGCGCGGACGGCGAGCAGCGTGGCGTCGTCCTGCGCCTCCTCGAGCTGCTCCGGCGCCACCCGCCACAGCTCGCGGGCCCGCACGCGGGGCGGGGTCTGGTGGGCCAGCTTGTCGTGGTCGAGCAGCCAACCGGGCTGCGGGAGGCTCCCGACGACGGAGGTGGGCAGCGGCGGCAGCGGTGCGGGCATGCGGCGAGTGTGCCCGACAGGTGCATTGCGGGCGGCACTGTGCTGGGGTGTGCACCGTGGCGGACAACTACATCGCGGAACTGGAGTTCGGCGCGCCGAAGATCGACGACGAGGCCTTCGTCGCGCCGACGGCGATCGTGGTCGGTGCGGTGACCATGGGGCCGCACTCGAGCATCTGGTACGGCGCGGTCGCCCGCGCCGACCACGAGGTCATCGAGATCGGCGAGGGGACCAACGTGCAGGACGGCTGCACGCTGCACTCCGACCCGGGCTTCCCCCTCGTCCTCGGCCGGGGGGTCACCGTGGGGCACAACGTGGTGCTGCACGGCGCCCGGGTGGACGACGACGTCCTGGTCGGCATGGGCAGCGTCGTGATGAACGGCGCCCACATCGGCTCGGGGTCGATCGTCGCCGCCGGCGCCGTCGTCACCCAGGGCACCGAGGTCCCGCCGGGCTCCCTCGTCGGCGGCGTGCCGGCCAAGGTGCTCCGGCAGACGACCGACGACGACCTCGCCCACATCCGGGGCAACGCCGAGAGCTACACCTCGCGGCTGGCCTCGGCGCGGCGGGTCCGGCCGGTGGTCCGCCACAAGCTGCCCCCGGCCGGCCAGGTGCCCGGCGACGCCATGGACTGAGCCGCGCAGCTCAGCCGGCCAGCAGCTCCCGAACAAGCGCACCGACGGCGTCGATCTCGATGAGGAACCCGTCGTGGCCGTACGGCGAGGAGAGCACCCGCAGCGGGACGCCGAGGCCGTCGGCGACCTGCTGCTGGAGCGCGAGCGGGTACAGCCGGTCGCTGTCCACGCCGGCCACCACCGCCCGCGCGGTGACCCGGGACAGCGCCGCCTCGACCCCGCCCCGGTCGCGGCCGACGTCCCAGGAGTTCATCGCCTCGGTCAGCACCACGTAGCTGCCGGCGTCGAACCGGGCGGCGAGCTTGCCGGCGTGGTGGTCCAGGTAGGAGGCGACCGCGTACCGGCCGTCGCCCTGCACCGCGGTGCCGAAGCGCTCGTCCAGCTCCCCGGCGCTGCGGTAGGTCAGGTGCGCGATCCGCCGGGCGACGCCGAGCCCGTCGACCGGTCCGGGGCCGGGCAGGTAGTCCCCGCCGGCCCAGGCCGGGTCGGCACGGACCGCGGCCTGCTGGGTGGTCTGGGTGCCGATCTGGTCGGCGGTCGCGGCGGCACCGGAGGCGAGGAAGAACAGCGCTCCGACCCGGTCGGGCAGCCCGACCGCCCACTCCAGCGCCCGCATGCCACCCATCGAGCCACCGAGCACCGCCGTCCACCGGTCGATGCCGAGGGCGTCGGCCAGCGCGGCCTCCACCCGCACCTGGTCGCCCACGGTGACGGCGGGGAAGCGCGCGCCCCACGGAGCGCCGTCCGGGGCCGGGGACGACGGGCCGGTCGTCCCCTGGCAGCCGCCGAGGACGTTGGCGCAGACGACGAACAGCCGGTCGGTGTCCAGCGGCGCCCCGGGCCCGACGAGCCCGTCCCACCAGCCCGGCGTCGGGTGGCCCGGGCCGGGCGGGCCCACGACGTGGCTGTCGCCGGTGAGCGCGTGCTCGACCAGGACGGCGTTGCCCCCGCCGGGCGCGAGCGTCCCCCACGTCTCGTAGGCCACCCGGACCGCCGGCAGCGACCCGCCGCGGTCCAGCCCGAGCGGACCGGGCAGGTCGAGGAAGCGCCGGTCGCCGACCGGGTCCCCCTCGCGCCAGCCGCCCGGGCGCGGCGGGGCCCAGGGGGCGACCCGGGCCCCGCTCACGTCAGGACGTCCTTCTCACTCGGCGGACTTCGCGGCGCGGAAGCCGGCCTCCAGGTCGGCGAGGATGTCGTCGATCCCCTCCAGGCCGACCGCCAGCCGCACCAGGCCGGGGGTGACGCCGGTGGTCAGCTGCTCCTCGGCGGTCAGCTGCGAGTGCGTCGTCGACGCCGGGTGGATGACCAGGCTGCGCACGTCGCCGATGTTGGCCACGTGGCTGTGCAGCTCCAGCGCGTCGACGAACCGCTTGCCGGCCTCGACCCCGCCGTGCAGCTCGAAGGTGAGGACGGCGCCGGCGCCGCGCGGCGCGTACTTCCGCTGCGCGGCGTGCCACGGGGACGACGCCAGCCCCGGGTAGTTGACCCGGTCGACGGAGTCGTGCGCCTCGAGGAACTCCGCGACCCGCTGGGTGTTGGCCACGTGCCGCTCCATGCGCAGCGACAGCGTCTCGATCCCCTGCACGACGAGGAAGGCGTTGAACGGCGAGATCGCCGGGCCGAGGTCCCGCAGCAGCTGCACCCGTGCCTTGAGCGCGTACGCCGGCGCACCGAGGTCGGCGTAGACGACGCCGTGATAGGTCGGGTCGGGCTCGGTGAAGCCGGGGAACTTCCCGCCGGTCCAGGTGAAGTTGCCGGCGTCGACGATCAGCCCGGCGATCACCGTGCCGTGCCCGCCCAGGTACTTGGTCGCCGAGTGCACGACGACGTCGGCACCGAACTCGATCGGCCGGATGAGGAACGGGGTGGCGATCGTGTTGTCGACGATCAGCGGGACGCCGTTGCGGTGCGCCACCTCCGACACCGCGCTGATGTCGAGGATGTCGCCCTTGGGGTTGCCGATCGTCTCGCCGAAGAAGGCCTTGGTGTTCTCCTGGACCAGCGACTGCCAGTTCTCCGGGTCGTCGGGGTCCTCGACGAAGGAGACGGTGACGCCGAGCTTGGGCAGCGAGTGGTGCAGCAGGTTGTACGTGCCGCCGTAGAGCGAGGCGGACGCGACGACGTGGTCGCCGGACTCGGCGATGTTGAGCAGCGCCAGGGTCGTGGCGGACTGCCCGCTCGACACCGCCAGCGCCGCGACGCCGCCCTCCAGCGAGGCCACGCGCTGCTCCAGCGCGTCCTGCGTCGGGTTCATGATCCGGGTGTAGATGTTGCCCATCTCGGCCAGCGCGAACAGGTCCGCGGCGTGCTGGGCGTCGCGGAACTGGTAGGCGGTGGTGGCGTAGATCGGCAGGGCACGGGCCCCGGTGGTCGGGTCGGGGCTCGTGCCGGCGTGGATCTGCCGGGTCTCGAAGCTCCAGCTCTGGGGGTCGGGCATGCGCCGGTCTCCTCTCATCGGGAGACCCCGCGGCGCGCGAGGACCTCCGTCCTTGCCGGACGGCGGGCGCCGACCGGCCGGCTCTTCCCCTGGAGCACCTCGGACGGAGTCGAGGTTGCCGGGCAGCCAGCCAGGTGCTTCGCACTGCCTCTCGTGAGCCAGACGCGATCTTATGCAGACGGGAGCACACCCGGCACAGGGGCCCCAGGCGCATCGGGGCCGGTCAGGCGGCGGAGGCCGGCCCTACAGCACCTTGGAGAGGAACGCCCGGGTGCGGGCGTGCTGGGGGTCGCCGAGCACGCGCCGCGGGTCGCCGGCCTCGACGACCACGCCGTCGTCCATGAAGACCAGGGAGTCGCCGACCTCGCGGGCGAAGCCCATCTCGTGGGTGACGACGACCATCGTCATCCCCGACCCGGCGAGCCCCCGCATGACGTCGAGGACCTCGCCGACGAGCTCCGGGTCCAGCGCGGACGTCGGCTCGTCGAAGAGCATGAGCTGCGGCTCCATCGCCAGGGCCCGGGCGATCGCCACCCGCTGCTGCTGGCCGCCGGAGAGCTGGTTCGGGTAGTTGTGCACCCGGTCGCCGAGGCCCACCCGCTCCAGCAGCTCGACGCCCCGCCGGCGGGCCTCCGCCTTGCGCACGCCCTTCACCTGGGTGGGTGCCTCGACGACGTTCTCCAGCGCCGTCATGTGCGGGAAGAGGTTGAACCGCTGGAAGACCATGCCGATGTCGCGGCGCTGGGCAGCGACCTGCCGGTCGGGCAGCTCGTGCAGCTTGCCGCCGTGCTCGCGGTAGCCGACCAGGTGCCCGTTCACCCACAGCCGGCCGGCGTCGATCTTCTCCAGGTGGTTGATGCAGCGCAGGAACGTCGACTTCCCCGAGCCGGAGGGGCCGATCACGCAGACCACCTCGCCGGCGGCGACCTCCAGGTCGATGCCCTTGAGCACCTCGACCTGACCGAAGGACTTGCGCACGCCCTCGGCCCGGACCATCGGCTGCCCGTCCCCGGTCACTTCTGGCCCCCGACCTCGCGGGCCTCGCGGGCGGCCCGCTGCGCCCGCGTCTCCCGGCTGCC
This sequence comes from Geodermatophilus sp. CPCC 205761, assembly GCF_051383655.1. Taxonomy (NCBI): domain Bacteria; kingdom Bacillati; phylum Actinomycetota; class Actinomycetes; order Geodermatophilales; family Geodermatophilaceae; genus Geodermatophilus; species Geodermatophilus sp. CPCC 205761. Next base: position 130,236 of record NZ_JALPKQ010000007.1, on the reverse strand, counting down.
GAAGCCCCGGTTGAACCGCCGCTCCAGGAAGTACTGGCCGATCATCAGCAGGCTGGCCAGCGCCACGTACCAGAGGATCGAGGCCACGGCCATCGGGATGATCTGGAAGGTCCGGCTGCCGATCGCCCGCAGCTGGAAGTTGAGCTCCGTCGTCACCGGGACGGCGATGAGCAGCGAGGTGTCCTTGAGCATCGCGATCGTCTCGTTGCCGGTCGGCGGGATGATGACGCGCATCGCCTGCGGCAGCACGATCCGGCGCATGGTCTTGCCGCGGCTCATCCCCAGGGCGGAGGCGGCCTCGTTCTGGCCCGGGTCGACCGACTGGATCCCGGCCCGCACGATCTCGGCCATGTAGGCGCCCTCGGAGAGCACGAGGCCGATCAGGCCCGCGGTGAACCCGGCGAAGATCTGGTTGCCGTTCAGGCCGAACAGGCGCAGGTCCGCGTCGAACCCGAACAGGTCCATGAGCTGCCGGTCGAAGGGGAACCCGAACTCGTAGGTGGCGTAGAGGGCGCCGAGGTTCGCGACGAAGAAGAGCAGGACGATCCGGGGGACCGCCCGGAAGAGCCAGATGTAGGTCCACGCCGCGCCCGAGACGACGGGGTTGGGCGACAGCCGCATCACCGCGAGGACGATGCCGAGCAGCACGCCCAGCACCATCGCCAGGACGGTCATGATCAGCGTCGTCCGGGCCCCCGCAGCACCGGCGGGCTGAACATGTTGTCGAGCATGAAGTCCCACTGGAACACCGGGTTGGTGGCCAGCATGTGGACGAACATCGCCACCAGCACCGCGATGACGGCGGTGGCGATCCACCGGCCGGGGTGCCGGACCGGCACCGCCTCGATGCGTCCGGGCGGCGCCGGCCGGGTGGTGCCGGGGGCCTCGGCGGCCATGGGTGTGGTGCCCTCGTCAGCCGACGGCGGGGTTCACCGTCGGGGCGTCGATGGCGCCGTCCTCCACGGCCCAGCGCTCGAGGACCTCGGTGTAGGTGCCGTCCTCGATCAGGGCGCTGAGGGCGTCGGCGATCGCCTGCGCGAACTCCGTCGCCTCCAGCGGGACGACGTACCCGTACGGCGCCGCCTCGTAGATGTCGCCGAGCAGCTCCAGCTGGCCGCCGGTCTGCTGGACGGCGTAGGCCATGACCGGGGAGTCGGCCAGCCCGGCGACGGCGGCACCGGAGACGATCGCCGCGGTGGCGTCGCTCTGCAGGTCGTACTGGTTGATCGTGATCGGCTCCTCGCCGGCCGCCTCGCACGCCTCCGAGCGGGCGGTGATGTCGTCGACCTGCACGGTGGCCCGCTGCACCGCGATGGTCAGCCCGCAGGCGTTGTCGGGGTCGACGCCCTCGGGGTTGCCGGCCTTGGTGGCCCACTGGGTGCCGGCCGAGTAGTAACTGATCATGGTGGCCTGCTGCAGCCGCTCGGGGTTGATCGTGAACGAGGAGACGCCCACCTCGTACCGGCCCGAGCCCACGCCGGCGATGATCGAGCCGAAGTCGGCGGTCTCGAACCGTGCCTCCAGCCCGAGCTTCTGCGCGACCAGGCTGAACAGGTCGACGTCGAAGCCGACGATCGTCTCGCCGTCCTCGGCGATGAACTCGCTGGGCGCGTAGCTGGTGTCGCTGCCGACGGTCAGGACGCCGTCCTCGGCCACCTCCGCCGGCACGAGCGCGGCGAGCGCGTCGTCGGCCTCGACGCTCGGCAGCGGCCGCCGGTGGGGCCGGCGCCGGCGTCCCCGCCGCTGCCGCGGTCGCCGCCGGAGTCGTCCCCGCAGCCGGCGAGCACGAGGGTCAGCACGGCGGCGGTCGCGACGGCGGCCCGCCCGGGCCGGGTCAGGGATCGGATGGCCACGCGTGTTCCTCCTCCGGGTGCACCTCGACGATCGAGACGCGGGGTGCTGATCTTGCCCTGCGGGCGGGCCCGGCGCGCCGAGGTGCCTGGTGCTCGCGCGGTGGTGGCGACCGTCACGGGGTCGGGGCGTCCGCCGGCGGCGTGGTCGAGGGGGCCGGCGCCGTCGTCGGCTCGGCCGGGGTCGTGTCGGGCGCGGTCGTCTCCGCAGGGACGTCGGTCGTCCCGCCCGCCGGTGCCTCGGTCGTCGTCGGACCGGTCGGTGCGGTCGTCGGGGTCGGCGTCGGCTCGGTGGTCTCGGCGGGAGCGGTCGTCTCCGCCGGCTCCGTGGGCTCGGCCGGGACCGGGGCCTGCGGCGCCGGCGTGGAGCTGTCGACCGGGGCGCTCGTGCCGGCGGCGGTGACCTCCGGCCGCACGGAGAGGTAGAGCGCGAGGAAGGCGATGAAGAGCAGGCCCAGCACGAGGGTCGAGGTGCGGGCGCGGCCCAGGTGGTGGGGGACGAACGACCACCAGCGCCGCGTCCCGCCGGCCGGTGGCGAGGTCCTCACCGAGGGCGTGTTCGCCGCCGGGGTCGTCGGCGTCGGCGTGGACGTGGGCGGGGGTGGTGGCGTCGGCCGGCCGTCGTCGGGCCGCGTCACCGGGCGCCGTCCCCGGAGCCGGTCCGGGCGTCCTCAGGGGGCAGGGGGGACGTCGGCGTCGGCAGGTTCATGCCCTCGCGGTGCAGCGCCAGGACGATCCGGGCGCGCAGGTCACGGCCCACCTCGAACTGCTTGCCGGGCAGCGTGCGGGCCACCAGGCGGACGTTGACCTGCTCGAGGTCGAGGGTCTCCACGCCCATCACGCTGGGCGGGTCGAGCAGCAACGGCCGCATGAGCGGGTCGCGGAAGGCCTCGGCCCCGACCTCGCGCAGGACCTCGTTGACCCGGTTGACGTCGATCGTCGTCGGCACCGGGACGTCGACGACGGCGCGGGCCCAGTCGCGGGAGAGGTTGGTGACCTTGACGATCTGCCCGTTCGGGAGGGTGATCACCTCGCCGTTGGGCGAGCGCAGCCGGGTGACCCGCAGCGTGACGTCCTCGATCGTCCCGCTGGCCTCGTCGCCGCCGCCGACCACCTGGATGGCGACGACGTCACCGAAGCCGTACTGCCGCTCGGTGATGATGAAGAACCCGGCCAGCACGTCACCGACGATCCGCTGCGCGCCGAAGCCGAGGCCGACGCCGAGCACGGTCGCCGGCGCGACCAGCCCGCCGATGGGGATGCCGGCGCGGTCGAGGACGAAGAAGACCGCGATGGCGTAGATCAGCACGATCAGCGTCCAGGTGATCACCTGGGTCAGCGAGTGCCGGTGCTTGGCCGCCTCGGAGCGGACCAGGGCGTCCCCGCCGGTGGACTGGGCGTCGATCCGATCGGTGATCCGGGTGCCGGTCCAGGCGACGAACCGGGCCAGCAGGACCGAGCCCAGGACGATGAGGACGACCTCCAGTCCCCGCCCGGCCAGCCAGTCGAGGAGTGTTCTCAGCGCTTCCATCGCGCCCCAGCCTCCCCGCGCGCCCGCGACGGTGCCAACCCGCCCCGGTCAGCGGGTCTCGACGAACAGCGACTGGCTCGACCGGCCGACACGCCCCGTCACGTCGTAGAGGTCGGCGAAGCACTGGCCGGCGCCGGCCGGCCCGATCGTGGTGACGGCGTCCATCCCGACCCACTCGCCGGACGGCGGCCGGACCAGCGCGACGGAGAGGTCGACGTTGGCGAAGGTGGCGCGGGTCCAGTCCAGGACGGCGGAGATCCCGCTGGCCGCGTCGGTCATGACCAGCAGGTGCTGCAGCGGGGTCATCGGCTCGCCGTCCACCAGGGTGCACCGCGCCCGGGTCCAGGCGGCCGCGGGGCCGGGGCCGTTGAAGGTGCCGTGCGCGAACCGCCAGTCCAGCGCCCGGTGGTAGGCGACGTCGGTGGTGAAGAAGTCCGCCGTCTCCGGCCGGCTCCCCTCCGGCCCGGGCAGCGGCACGCCCGGCTCCGGCGTGCCCGCGGTCTCCCCGGTGCGCACCCGCCAGGCGGTCAGCCGCATGAGCGGCCGGTCGCCGCCGGCGGTGAGGGTGCTCTCGACCAGCTCGATGCGGCGCCCCGGCCGCAGCAGGCGGGCGGCCACCTGCACCGGGCCCACCGGCACCGGCCCCAGGATGTCGTAGGCCAGGCGAACGGTCTGCCCGCCGTCGATGCCGCTCACCCGCTCGGCCTCGCGGGCCAGCAGGGCGGCGGGCGGGCCGGCGTGCTGCAGCCCGGGGTCCCAGGGACCGATCGTCAGGGCGGTGGCCCGGTAGCCGCCGTCCACCGGCTCGTAGAGCGCCGCGGGGAGGTCCATGCCGGGCAGTCTGCCGCCGCCCCGCTCAGGAGTGGCGGGTGGCCCAGACGGCGAAGGCGGTCCACGCCGCCGCCGCCACGGCGGCGACGATCCACAGCCAGCGCAGCGAGCCGGCGGGGTTGGCGAGCACGAGCAGCACCGAGACGACCAGCACGGCGCCGGCCAGCGGCGGCGTGCGCAGCAGCTCGGCGAGCGTGTCCGGCCCGGGGATCGCGACGAACACCACCAGGGCCACGACCAGCAGGAAGCCGCAGAGGCCGGCGAGGAAGAGCGCCGTCACCCCGTACTCGCCCGGCAGCGCCCAGGACCCGAGCAGGCCGAGGACGACGCCGCCCGCCAGCCCGGCGAGCAGGCGCCGGCGGCGGGTCGACCAGGGGGGCCGGGCATCGAACTCCTGGGACACGAGCCGACTGTGCCCGGTGCCCCGGAGGGGCACACGGGCGCCGATGAGTTCCGGCCGCCGGCCGCGTCCATGCTGCGAGAGGGCCGCCCGGGACCTCCGGACGACGGGAGCGGCCGTTGCGGCGCGCGGACGAGCGCACCGATGAGAACCTGACCTGGCGGAAGAACACAGGAGGTCGCACCCATGTCGCCCATCCGGAGCTTCGATCACGTCGGCATCACCGTCAGAGATCTCGACACGGTGACGGACTTCTTCGTCGGGCTGGGCTTCGAGATCGAGGGCCGGACGGTGCTGGAAGGGGAGTTCCTGGACACGGTCATCGGCATCCCTGACTCCCGTACCGAGGTCGTCGTGCTGCGGCCGCCCGACGGAGGAACCGGGCTGGAACTGTCGAGCTTCATCCGGCCGGACCCCGAACCGGGTTCGCCGGACCCCGTGCCGAATGAACTGGGGTTGCGCAACGTGACGTTCGAGGTGGACGACCTCCAGGCGATCCTCGACCGGCTCGCCGGGGACGGCTACCGCCTGGTCGGCGGGGTCGGTCAGTACGAGGGCGTCTGGCGCATGGCGTCCGTGCGCGGACCCGAGGGGTTCATCGTGAACCTGGCCCAGCGCATCGACTGATCCGCGTCGGCCGGACGCACGCGGCGGCGCCACCGACGGCCGGTAGGGGGCACGAGGGGATACGGGGACTACATTGCTCCACGTGCCCCGGCCCGCCCTCGGATACGCCGCCACCGTCGCCGCCGCGTGGTTCTTCGCCGTCAACGGCACGGTGTCGACGCTGGTGCTGCAGGCCGGTCTGCCGCCGACCCGGCTGACCGCGCTGCGCTGCGTCGGGGCGGCGGTCGGGCTGCTCGTCGTCCTGGCGGTCGCCGCGCCGCGGCGGCTGCGCCTCACCCGGCGCGAGGTGCCGTTCCTCGCCGTCTTCGGGGTGGTCGGCGTCGCGCTCACCCAGTTCCTCTACTACGTGTCGATCGGCCGGCTGCCGGTCGGCATCGCGCTGGTCTTCGAGATGACCGCGCCGGTGCTGATCGCGCTCTACGTGTGGCTGGTGCGCGGCGAGCGGGTGCGCAGCCGGCTGTGGGCGGCGCTGCTGCTGTCCCTGTCCGGGCTGGTCTTCGTGGCCGAGGTCTGGCGGGGCGGCGGCTCGCTGGACCCGCTCGGCGTGGTCGCCGCGCTGGCCGCCGCGGTCTGCCTGGCCACGTACTATCTGATGGGCGAGCGCGGCACGGTGAACCGCGACCCCGTGGCCCTGACCTGCTGGAGCTTCGTCGCCGCCGGACTGTTCTGGTCGATCGCGGCACCGTGGTGGGAGTTCGACGCCGGGCTGCTGGCGGAGCCGGTGCAGCTGTCGATCGGCGCGCTCGAGCTGCCGCTGTGGGCGCTGGTCGCCTGGATCGTCGTCCTCGGGGCGATGGTGCCGTTCTGGCTGTCGATCGCGGCGCTGCGGCACCTGTCGCCGACGACGGCCGGCCTGGTGGCGACCGTGGAGCCGGTGCTCGCGTCGGTCGTGGCCTGGCTGTGGGTCGAGCAGGTGCTCAGTGGCTGGCAGGTGCTCGGCGGCTTCGTCGTCCTCGTGGGGATCGGGCTGGCCCAGACCGCGCGGGCGACGGCCGCCCGGGCGGCGGTGCCCGAGGCCGTCGCGCCCTCCTGAGCGGCGCCGCGCGGGGAGGGGCAGCCTCCCCGCGCGACGCCGTCCCGTCGCTCAGGTGACCTTCTGCGCCTCGGTGAGGTAGCCGGCCAGCTCCTCCATGTAGGCGGCCTGGGCGACGTGGTCCATCCCGATGTACTTCCACGGGTACAGCTGGCCGGCCTGCACCGCCGGGAGCAGGGTCGCGGTCGGCTGCGCCGCGATCTCCTCCGGCGTCATGCTGAACCGCAGCGAGTAGAGCAGGACGTCGCTCGGGTACCGGGGGACCTCCTCCCAGCCGACCGACTCCCAGAAGTAGCCGTCGCCGCCCGTGTCGACGAACCGGACACCGAGGTCCTGGTAGAGGTGCAGCGAGGGGTCGTCGGCGGCCTTGTTCATCCACCAGCCGTCGGCGACGGTGGCGTACACCGGCAGCACGGTCACCCCGCTCGCGGCCGCCTCGGTGAGGGTCTGCGACGCCGCGTCGAAGTCCTCCCGGGCCGCGTCGATCACCCCGCCGTCGGCGCCGAGGGACTCGGCGAACTCGACGGTCCGCTCGATCACGTCGGCCGCCGAGCCGCGGTAGGCGATCGCGACGACCGGGGCGATCCGGGCGACCTGCTCCTGCTGCTCGAGGGACTCGAAGCCGTAGAGCGGCTGGGTCTCGTCCAGGGTGCCGGAGGCGTCGGTCGGGTAGACCGAGGTGACGATGATGTCGGGGTCGGCCGCGGCCAGCTGCTCGAGGTCGATCTGGCCATAGCTCTCGCCGAGGATCTCCAGGTCGCCGAGGTCCCTGCCCTCGAAGGCGACGTCGTCCTGCGCCGAGGTCTGGCCGAAGGCGGCGACCGGCTCGATGCCGTAGTTCCAGAGCGAGGCGACGACGTCGTTGAGCCCGGCGATCCGCGTCGGCGTCTCGTCCAGCTCGACGGTGGTGCCCATGTCGTCGGTGAACTCCCAGCCACCCTCTCCCGAGGCGCTGGTGCCGGCCGCGTCGCCGCCGCCGGCGCAGCCGGCGGCCGCGAGCACCGCGGCCAGGGTGAGGGAGGCGCCGATCAGGCGGCGCGACATGCGGTGCAACGGGATCTCCTCGCTCGTCGGGGGCGCAGGGGTGTTCCCCTGGACCGGCGTGTCAGGTTAGCCTCGCCTTACCTGGATGGCGCAAGGGGCTGTCCTGCCGCGAGATCGGAGCCTCCGCGTGACGCTCACCGCGCAGTCGCAGGTCGCGACCGCCCCCGAGTGGCAGTTCTTCGACGTCAGGGTCGCCGCCGTCCGCCGGCTGGGCCCGAGCTTCGTGCGCGTCACGCTGACCGGCCCGGAGCTGACCGGCTTCGGCCTCGCCGGTGACGACCAGCGGTTCAAGCTGGTCCTGGGCGGCGACGCGGCCGCGCTGCGCCGGCTCATCGCGCACGGCTCGGCCTGGTACCCCGAGTACTGCGCGATGGCCGAGGACGAGCGACCGCACATCCGCACGTACACCGTGCGGGCGGCCCGCCCCGACCTGGCCGAGATCGACGTCGACCTGGTCCTGCACGGGGTGGCGGACGGGCACGCCGGGCCGGCGGCCCGGTGGGCGGCGACGGCGGTCCCGGGCGACCGCGTCGTCGTGCTGGGCCCCGACCGGCCCGGCCGCGGGCGGATGTGGGGCGTCGAGTGGTCCCCGCCCGCCCGGGCGCGGACCCTGCTGCTGGCCGGCGACGAGACCGCCGTCCCGGCGGTCTGCGCGATCCTCGAGTCGCTGGCGGCCGGCCCCCGGGCGGTGATCGCGCTGCTCGAGGTGCCCGAGACCGGCGATGCGGTGGACCTCGTGCTGCCCCCCGGGGTGAGCGTGCGCTGGCTCGCCCGGGAGGACGCCGCGCGCGGGTCGCTGCTGGTGCCGGCGGTGCGGGCCGCGCTGAGCGAGCTGGGGGTGGTGGCGGCGCCGGCCGCGGCTCCGGAGGACGTCGACGTCGACACCGAGCCGCTCTGGGAGGTCCCCGAGGGCGACGCCGCCGCCGGCTGCTACGCCTGGCTGGCCGGCGAGGCGGGCGTGGTCAAGCAGCTGCGCCGGCACCTCGTGGGCGACCTCGGGGTGCCCCGCGGCGCGGTGGCGTTCATGGGCTACTGGCGAGAGGGCGTCGCCTCCTAGGGCGCGCGCCGGCGTTCACCGCAGCCGGCGGACCGGGACGACCATCGGGGTCCCGGCGACCGGGTCGGGCACGACGCGGGCCTCGAGGTCGAAGACGTCGGCCAGCAGCTGCTCGGTGAGCACCTCGCCCGGCGTGCCGGAGGCGACCAGGACGCCGTCCTTCATGGCCACCAGCCGCTGCGCGTAGCGGGCCGCGAGATTGAGGTCGTGCAGGACCACGACGACGGTCCGGCCCCGCTCGGTGTGCAGGCGCTCGACCAGCTCCAGCACGTCGATCTGGTGGGACAGGTCCAGGTAGGTGGTCGGCTCGTCGAGCAGCAGCAGGTCGGTGCCCTGGGCCAGCGCCATCGAGATCCAGGCCCGCTGCCGCTGGCCGCCGGAGAGCGCGTCGACGGGGCGGTCGGCGAGGTCGGACATGTCGGTCCAGGCCAGCGCCTCGGCGACGGCGGCCTCGTCCCCCCGCGACCACTGCTCGAGCCACGACTGGTGCGGGTGCCGGCCGCGGGCGACCAGGTCGCCGACGGTGAGTCCCTCGGGCGCCACCGGCGTCTGCGGGAGCAGCCCGAGCACCTTGGCCACCTCGCGGGTCGGCGTCTTCTGGATGGCCTGGCCGTCGAGCAGCACCTGGCCGCCGGCCGGCCGGAGCAGCCGGCCCAGCGCGCGCAGCAGCGTGGACTTGCCGCAGCCGTTGGGGCCGACGATCGCGGTGAACGACCCGTCGGTCAGCTGCAGGTCCAGGTCGTGGACGACGACGCGCTCGTCGTAGGCGAGGCTGACCGACTCGGCGGCGAGACGGACCCTCCCGGTTCCCGTGGTCGGCGTCTCGGGCAGGGTGCTGGTCACAGCGTGGATCGCCTCCTTCCGCGGATGAGGAGCCAGAGCAGGTACGGCGCGCCGACGACGGCGGTCAGGATGCCGACGGGCAGCGCCTCGGGCAGGACGGTGCGGGTCAGCAGGTCCGCGCCGACGACCAGGGCCGCGCCGAGCAGGCCGGAGGCCAGCAGCGGCGGCCGCGAGCCGCCGGTGAGGCGGACGGCGATCTGCGGGACGACGAGCGCGACGTAGGAGATCGGTCCCGCGGCGGCGACGGCGGAGGCGGTGAGCCCGACGGCCACGAGGACGACCGCGGCCTGGGTGGGGCCGAGCCGGACGCCGAGCCCGCGCGCGGTGTCGTCGCCGAACTGCAACACCCCGAGGGCCCGGCTGCAGCCCAGCGCGAGGGGGAGCAGGACGGCGAGGGACAGCGCGAGGGGGAGGGCCTGGTCCCAGGTGCGGGAGTTGAGCGAGCCGGTGATCCAGACGTAGGCGGAGGCGGCGTCGTAGATCTCGGCGCGGGTGAGCAGCCAGTCGGTGAGCGCGGAGGCGACCGCCCACAGCGCGATGCCGACGAGCACGAGCCGGTAGCCGTCCACCCCGCGCCGCCAGGCCAGCACGAACAGCAGCAGCCCGGTGAGCAGCGCGCCGACCAGGGCGGCCAGCGGGATGCCGAGGCCGCCGAGCAGGCCGGCGGCGCCCGACGTCCCGCCCAGGACGATCGCCGCCACCGCGCCGACCGACGCGCCCTGGGTGATCCCGAGGATGTCGGGGGAGGCCAGCGGGTTGCGGGCGAAGGTCTGGAAGAGGGCGCCGGCGACCCCGAAGGCCAGGCCGACCAGCGCCCCGACGACGATCCGCGGCGCCCGCAGCTCCAGGACGATGAACCGCTGGCTCGCCTCGCCGAGGCCCACGAGGGTCGCGAGCACGTCGCCGACGCCGATCGGGAAGTCACCCCGGCCGAGGCTGGTCGCGCCCAGGACGACGACGACCGCCGCCGCGCCGGCCGGCACGACCAGCTGCCGCCACCGGACCCGGCCGGAGACGGGTCCGACGCGGACGACGGTCTCCCCGGGCTGGGCGACCCGCTCCGCGGTGGCGGTCACGGGCCGGCCAGCCGGCGGCGGCGGATCAGCGCGATGAAGAACGGCGCACCGGCCAGGGCCAGCACGATGCCGACCTGCAGCTCGCCCGGGCGGACGACCACCCGTCCCACGACGTCGGCGAGCAGCAGGAAGGCGGCGCCCAGCAGTCCGGAGCAGGGGACCAGCCAGCGGTGCGAGGGGCCGGTGAAGGCGCGGACGACGTGCGGGACGACCAGCCCGACGAAGGCGATCGGCCCGCAGGCGGCGGTGGCCGCGCCGCACAGCAGGGTGACCGCACCGAGGCCGACGAGCCGGGCGAGCCAGACCCGCTGGCCCAGGCCGCGGGCGACGTCCTCGCCGAGGCCGAGCAGGTCGAGCGCGGGGGCGTTGACCAGGGCGAGCACCAGGCCGGCGGCGATGAACGGCGCGACCTGCCAGGCCACGTCAGCGCCGCGGCCGGCGAGCGCGCCGACCACCCAGAAGCGGAAGCTGTCGAGGCTGTTGGTGTCGGTGACCAGGATGGCGCGGACCAGGGCGTACAGGAGCGCGGTGAGCGCCGCGCCGGCCAGCGCCAGGGTGACCGGGGTGCCGCCGCCGCGGCCGACCGACCCGAGGGCGAAGACGGCCACCGTGCCGAGCAGCGCGCCGATGAAGCCGAACCAGACGTAGCCGGCCGGGGTGCCGACGCCGAACAGCCAGATGGCGAGGACGACGCCGAGGGAGGCGCCCGCGGTGACACCCAGCAGGCCGGGGTCGCCCAGCGGGTTGCGGGTGTGGCCCTGGGTGAGGGCGCCCGCGACGCCGAGGGAGAGCCCGACGAGGAGCCCGAGCGCGGTGCGCGGCATCCGCAGCTCGCGCACGATCACCGCCTCCTCGCTGGTCAGCCCGGAGTCGGTGAGGGCCTGCCACACCGTGCCGAGGCCGATGCCGTGGGTGCCGACCGCGATGCTGAGGGCGGCGGCGACGACGACGAGGACCGCGAGCAGGAGCACGCCGGTCAGCCGGGCGCTGCGGGCCTCCAGGAGACCGCGCTGCCGGCCGGTCGCCGCCGTCCCGGCGCTGCGAGGAGCGGCGTCGGTCGTCGAGGACACGAGCGGCTCCAGGGACGGGCAGACGGCGAGGTTAGCCTCACCTTAGCTGCCGGAGGCCGCGCGCGGGAGCTGACGGTCGGGCGAGTGCCCCGGACGTGGTCGCCAGCGGTGCCGGCGGCTACCCGTGCGGGCGGCGGCTGCCGCCGTGCCAGTCCTCCTGGATCCCCACCTCGCCCGGCCGGACGCCGAACGCGGGCAGCTGGGGCCGTTCGCGCAGGCTCCGCTTCAGCTCGGCGAACCCGGGGAAGCGGGCCAGGCCCACGACGTGGTCCCACAGCTCCTCGGCGGCGTCCTCGTCCGGCAGCCGGCTGATGACCGGGCCGAAGAACGCGGCGCCGTCGGGGGGCTGGAAGTGCAGGATCGGCGTCCCGACGTCCTCGCCGGTGAGCCGCAGCGCCTCGTCGGTGTCGGCCTGGATCTCCGCGTCGTAGCGGTCGTCGTCGAGCGCGTCGGCCAGGTCGGCCGGGAGGCCGGCGTCGGCGAGCACCGGCTCGACGAGCGCGGCACGCCCCCGCTCGGCCTCGTCCGGGACGTGGTCGGACTCGAAGATCCGCGCACCCATCGCGGCGTACAGGGGGCCGAGGACGGCGGGTCCGTGCTCGGCCCGGGCGCGGGCTGCGACGCGCAGCAGCCGGAGCCCGGCGGTGTGCCCGGCCTCGTACTCGGGCGGGAACCGGGCGGTGTAGTCGACGTGCCGGTTGAGCAGCCGCAGCGAGATGAGCCGCCACTCGACGGTGTAGTCGCGCCGCGCGGCGACGGTGCGCACCCACCTGCTGGTCAGCCACGCGAAGGGACACACGGGGTCGAACCAGAAGTGCAGGTCGGCGCCCGGGCTGCTCACCGGTCGAGCACGGCTTCGATCGCCTGCCGCACCTCCGGGGCGTCGGGCTGCGTGGTCGGCCGGAACCGGGCGACCACCTCCCCGTCACCGTCCAGCAGCCACTTCTCGAAGTTCCACTGCACGTCGCCGGCGGTCCCCGCGGGATCCGGGGCTCCGGTCAGCCGCTGGAAGAGCGGGTGCGCGTCCGGCCCGTTGACCTCCACCTTCTCGGTCATCGGGAAGGTGACGCCGTACGTGGTCGAGCAGAACCCGGCGATCTCCTCGCTCGTGCCCGGCTCCTGCCCGGCGAACTGGTTGCACGGGACGCCGACGACGGTGAACCCGCGCGGGCCGTACTCCCGCTGCAGCGCCTCGAGCTGCGTGTACTGCGGCGTGAGACCGCAGCGGCTGGCCACGTTGACGACGAGCGCCGCACCGCCGCCGGTCAGGGCACCGACGGTCGTCTCCTCGCCCTGGAGCGTCGTGAGGGGCAGGTCCAGCAGGTCGCTCATGTCTCTCCTCTTTCCGTCGGTCAGTCGAGGCCGCTGATGTCGTCCGGGACGTCGACCGCGTGCTGGCGCAGCGCCTCGATGGGGACGATCTCCAGGGCCCGCGCGTTCGTCGCCGCCAGGACGACCCCGGCCGCCGCGCCCGCCTGGTAGGCCTGCAGCCACCGTACGGCGACGACGCACCAGCGGTCGCCCGGGCGCAGACCCGGGAACCCGTACTCCGGGCGGGGGGTGATCAGGTCGTTGCCGAGGCTCTGCTGCAGCTCCAGGAACTCGGCCGAGACGACCGTGCAGACGGTGTGGCTGCCCACGTCCTCCGGGCCGCTGCTGCACACGCCGGTCCGGTAGAAGCCGGTCATCGGCTCGGTGCCGCACGGCTCCAGCGGTCCACCGAGGACGTTGTGCTCGTCCGGCGCGGGTTCGGTCATCGCTGCCCATGATGCTGTGTCCACGCCGTGACCGCTGGTCGTGGACCCGCTCGCTCCACACCCCCGCCCGTCGTCCACAGGTGGCGTCTCCGCTGGTGAGGGCCGTTCCGGCGGTCGCATGATCGAACCCGTGATCGAACGCATCCCGTCCCCGTCCGCCCTGCTCGAGGGCGGCACCCGCGTGCGCGCACGGGCCGCCGGAGAACCGGAATGGCAGGGTGCAGGTGTGACTGGGAACACGCCTGGCGAGCCTGCCGTCCTGTGGCGCCCGACGCCGGAGTCGATGCGGGCGACCCGGCTCGCCGAGTTCGCCCGCTGGGTCGCCCAGCGGCGCGGGCTCGACTTCGGCGATCCGCCGGACTACGACGCCATCTGGCGCTGGTCGGTCGAGCACCTCGACCAGTTCTGGGCCGACGTCGCCGGGTGGACCGGGGTGCTGCCCGACGTGCCGGACGACCAGGTCATCCCCCACCGCGAGATGCCCGGTGCGGTCTGGTTCCCCGGCGTCACCCTCAACTACGCCGAGCAGGCGCTGCGGGCGGGCGACGACGGCACCGTGCCCGCCGACTCCCCGGCGCTGATCGCCGTCGCTGAGGACCGGGAGCCCGTCGAGCTCACCTGGGCGACGCTGCGCGGCCGGGTCGGCGCCTTCGCCGCGACCCTCCGCCGGCTCGGCGTCCAACGCGGCGACCGGGTCGCCGGGTACCTGCCCAACGTCCCGGAGGCGGTCGTCGCCTTCCTCGGGACGGCGGCCGTCGGCGCCGTCTGGTCCTCGTGCGCGCCCGATTTCGGCACCCGCGCCGTCCTCGACCGGTTCGCCCAGATCGAGCCCACCGTGCTGGTCGCCGTCGACGGCTACCGCTTCAACGGCAAGGAGTACGACCGCCGCGACGTCGTCACCGAGCTCCGCAGCGCCCTGCCCGGCGTGCGGACGACCATCGCCGTCCCCCGGCTCTTCCCCGACGAGGTGCCGATGAGCGCCGTGCCGTGGGCCGAGGCCGTGGCGGAGGAGCGGGAGCCGGAGTTCGAGCAGGTGCCCTTCGACCACCCGCTCTGGATCGTCTACTCGTCGGGCACCACGGGGCTGCCCAAGGGCATCGTGCACGGCCACGGTGGGATCACCCTCGAGCAGCGCAAGCAGCTGTCCCTGCACGGCGACGTCGGGCCGGGGGACCGGTTCTACTGGTACGCCTCCACCGCCTGGATCATGTGGAACATCGCCACGTCGGCGCTGCTCTGCGGCGCCACGGTGGTCGTCCACGACGGCGCCCCGGCCCATCCGTCGGTCGACGCCCAGTTCGCCATCGCCGCACAGACGGGGCTCACCTACCTCGGCACCAGCGCCGGGTACCTCACCGCCTGCGAGAAGGCCGGCATCCGGCCGGGGGAGACGCACGACCTCTCCGCGCTGCGGTTCATCGGCTCGACCGGGTCGCCCCTGCCGGCCGCCGCGTTCCACTGGGTCTACGACGCGGTCCGCCCGGACGTCTTCCTCGGCTCCCTCTCCGGCGGCACCGACGTCGCCACCGGGTTCGTCGGCAGCACGCTGCACCTCCCGGTGACCGCCGGGGAGCTGCAGCGGCCGATGCTCGGGGTCGCCGCCGCCGCGTGGGACGAGCAGGGGGAGCCGGTCGTCGGCGAGCTCGGTGAGCTGGTGATCACCGAGCCCATGCCGTCGATGCCGCTGTACTTCTGGAACGACCCCGGCGGTGCCCGCTACCGCGAGTCCTACTTCGAACCGTGGCCCGGGGTCTGGCGGCACGGCGACTGGATGGAGATCACCGAGCGCGGCACCTGCCTGATCACCGGCCGCTCGGACTCCACCCTCAACCGTGGCGGCGTCCGCATGGGGACGGCGGACATCTACGCCGCCGTCGAGGCGATCCCCGAGGTCGTGGACTGCGTCGTCCTGGGCGTCGAGCAGCGGGACGGCGGCTACTGGATGCCGCTGTTCGTCAAGCTGGCGCCGGGGACGGAGCTGACCGACGAGCTGGTCGCCCGGATCAAGGGCGAGATCCGCGCGCACGCCAGCCCGCGGCACGTGCCCGACGAGGTCATCGCCACCCCCGGCGTCCCGCACACCCGCACCGGCAAGCGGCTGGAGGTGCCGCTCAAGCGGCTGTTCCAGGGCGTCGACCCGGAGAAGGCGCTCAACGTCGGCGCGGTCGACGACCCGGCCGCCGTCGAGCACTACGTCCGGCTGGCGCAGGAGCGCGGCCCCCGCTGAGCACCCGGCGCGGTCACCGGTCGCTGCCGACCAGGTCGAGCAGGACTGCGGCGACCGTGTCGGGCCGGGAGACGTAGGCGATGTGCCCGCAGTCGAGGCTGCGGTGCCGCCACCCCGGCGTCCCCGCCGCCCGCTGCGCCCTCCGGTCGAACCCCGCGTGCGGGAAGCGGGTGCACCGCACGTAGGACCGCGGCAGGTCCGAGACGGCGTCGCCCAGGTGCAGCGGGCGGGTGAAGTGACCGACGGGGGTGGCCCGCAGCCGCGGCTCCGCCCACGCGATGTCCTCGGGGGCGGTGATCCCCCAGAGCCGGGACAGGACCTCCGGCCACGGCGGCGGCGCGAACCGGGGCAGCAGCCAGCCGTCGCCCTCGGTGGCCACGAGCTCCTCCATCGCCGCGCGCCGCTCCGGAGCGACCAGGTCGAACACGCACTGGCCGTCCTCCGGCACGAAGGCGTCCAGGTAGACGACCTCGGCCACGCGCTCCGGCACCCGATCGGCGACCCCGGTGGCCACCGCGCCCCCGGAGCTGCTGGCGACCAGCACGACCCGGTCGAGGTCCTCGTAGGTCAGCACGCTGACGACGTCCTCGACGTGGGTCAGCAGGTCGATCCCGTGGTCGAGCAGGTGCGCCCGCTCGCCGAGCCCGGTGAGCGTCGGCGTGAGCACCTCGTGCCCTCGTCCGCGCAGCAGCGGGGTGAGCTTCCGCCAGCACCAGCCCCCGAGCCAGGCGGGGTGCACCAGCACGAACGTGGCCATCCCCCAGCCCTCCGCCGCGACGGGGTGCCGGCCGGCGCCGGAGCCGGCCCGGCCAGCGCGTGCGGGTCGACCGTAGGCCGCATCGGGCCATGGGGACAGGCAGAGCCGGGGAGGGGTGGCGGCTCGCGTCGGCACGCAACCGCACGGCGGGAACGGCTGCACCACCGGGCCACACTGGTAGGGCGCCCGGCCGGCGACGACGGTCGAGGGCAGCAGCGCGATCGAGCAGCCGATCGCGACGGCGGCACGCACGGACGACGGGGGAGGGCGATGGCCGGGTTGCCCCGCGCGCTCGCCCCGCTGCGCCACCCCCGGTACCGGCTGCTGGCCGCGTCCCTCGGCTTCAGCCTGCTCACCAACAGCACCTTCGCGGTCGCGACCATCTGGCAGGTGGTCGCGCTGGACGGCGGTCCGGCCGAGCTCTCGCTGGTCAGCGCGCTGAGCGCCGGCGGCATGCTGGCCAGCACGCTGCTCGGCGGCGCGCTCGCCGACCGCCTTCCCCAGCGGCACATCCTGCTGGCCGTGGCGCTGGTCCAGACCCTCGGCACCGCCCTGGTCGCGACGCTGTCGCTGACCGGCCTGCTGGCGCTGTGGCAGCTGGCCGCTGTCGCGCTCGCCTGCGGGCTGGCCAACGGCGTCTACTACCCCGCCTACTCCGCGCTCGTCCCGGCGCTGCTGCCCGAGGACCAGCTGCTCGCGGCCAACGGGCTCGAGGGCACGATGCGCCCGGTGCTGTACCAGGCCACCGGCCCGGCCGTCGCCGGCGCGCTCATCGCCGCGACCGGCCCCGGCGTCGCCCTCGCCCTCAGCGGGGCGGCGGCGCTCGGCGCGGCCGGGTGCGTGGCGCTGCTCCCCGCGACGGAGGTTCGCCGCGAACGGGGAGGCGGTCACCCGGTGCGCGGGCTCGTCACCGACATGGCCGAGGGTTTCCGCTACATGGTGCGCACGCCCTGGCTGCTGGCCACGCTGCTGTTCGCCTCGCTGATGCTGCTGGTGATGATCGGCCCGTTCGAGGTCCTGACCCCGTTCGCGATCCGGGACCGCGCGGGCGGCGGCCCGTTCGAGCACGCGCTGGTGCTGGCGGCGTTCGGCGCCGGCGGCGCGGCCGGGTCGCTGACCGTCGCCTCGCTGCGGCTGCCGCGGCGCTACCTCACGGTGATGAACCTGCTGTGGGGCCTCGGCTGCGTCCCGCTGGTGGTCTTCGGCCTCACCACCGAGCTGGCCGTCATGATCGGCGCCGGGCTGGTCACCGGCGCCACCATGCAGGCCGGCATGGTCATCTGGGGCACGCTGCTGCAGCGCCGGGTGCCGCCGGCGCTGCTCGGCCGCGTCTCCAGCCTCGACTTCTTCGTGAGCACGGCGTTCATGCCGCTGTCGATGGCGCTGGCCGGGCCGGTCAGCGAGCTGATCGGGCTCACCGCGACCTTCCTCGTCGCCGGGCTCGTGCCCCCCGTGCTCGCCGCGATCGCGGTCCTCGCCGCCCGGCTGCCCGCCGACGAGCTAGCCCATCCCCTCGACCGGCGCCCGGCCGAGGAGGTCGGCACGCCGGGATGAAGCCCGCCGGCGCGAGGCCCACCGGCGCGAGGCCCGCCGGCGTGAGGCAGGTCGGCGGCACGATCGACGGCCACCCGTCCGCCGCCGTGCACCTGCAGCAGCGCTTCAGCTGACCCGAAGCACCCGGGCCTCCCAGGGGCGGAGGACGGCGGGGTCGTCGTCCGGCAGGTTGCCCAGCACCAGGAGCCCGTCCACCGCCTGCGGGAGCAGCTCGGCGAGCCGGTGCTCGTGCCCGCTCACGTTGCAGGCGACCAGCAGCGTCTCGCCGTCCAGGGAGCGGGTGAACGCGTACACCGACTCGTGCTCCGGCAGCAGCATGGTGAAGTCGCCGAGCGCGACCACCGCCGACTCGTGCCGCAGCTCGATCAGCCGCCGGTGGTGGGCGAACACCGAGTGCGGGTCGCCGCGCTGCGCCGCCGCGTTCCACTCCGCGTGGTCGGGGTTGACCGCGATCCACGGCGTGCCGGTGCTGAAGCCGGCCGACGGCGTGCCGTCCCACTGCACCGGGGTCCGGGCGTTGTCCCGGCCCATGCGCCGCATCGCGGCCAGCACGGTCTCCGGGTCCGCCCCGTGCGCGACGGCCTGCGCGAAGTGGTTGAGCGACTCGACGTCCCGGAAGCCGTCCAGCGAGGGGAACGGGGCGTTGGCCATCCCGATCTCCTCGCCCTGGTAGACGTACGGCGTCCCCCGGTGCAGGTGCAGCAGGGTGGCCAGGCAGGTGGCCGAGTCGCGCCGGTACCGGGGCGAGTCGTCGCCGAACCGGGAGACCGCCCGCGGTTGGTCGTGGTTGTCCCAGTAGAGCGAGTTCCAGCCGACGTCGGCCAGCCCGGCCTGCCAGCGGCCGAACGACGCCTTGAGGTCGGTCAGCCGCAGCGGCCGGGGGGAGAACTTGCTGCCGTCGAAGTCCAGCCCCACGTGCTCGAACTGGAAGACCATGTCCACCTCGGCGCGCGCCGGGTCGGTGAACAGCCGGGCCTCCTCCACGGTCACCCCGGGCATCTCGCCGACCAGCAGCAGCTGCTCGGGATGGCCGGCGAAGACCTCGCGGTGCATCTCCTGCAGGAACTCGTGGATCCGCGGGCCGCACACCACCGACGCCGTCGCGTCGCCGTACGGCAGCCCCGGCAGCGGGGGACCGTCGTGCAGCTCGCCGTCCGGGCCGACGTCCTTGCTGATCAGGTTGATGACGTCCATGCGGAACCCGTCGACCCCGCGGTCGAGCCACCACCGCATCATCGCGTGGACCGCCTGCCGGACCTCCGGGTTCTCCCAGTTGAGGTCGGGCTGCCGGCGGTCGAACAGGTGCAGGTAGTACTCGCCGCTGGCCTCGTCGAGCGTCCACGTGGGGCCGGAGAAGAACGAGTGCCAGTTGGTCGGCTCCGCCCCCGGCGCCCCGGCCGCCATGCCGGCGCGCGGCGGCCGCCACCAGTACCAGTCCCGCTTGGGCGAGTCCACCGACGACCGCGCCTCGACGAACCAGGCGTGCGCGTCGCTGGTGTGGTTGACCACGAGGTCCATCACCAGCTTCATCCCGCGCCCGTGCAGCGCGGCGATCAGCTCGTCGAGCTGCGCCAGGCTGCCGAACAGCGGATCGACGTCCTGGTAGTCGCTGATGTCGTAGCCGTTGTCGGCCTGCGGCGACGGGTAGACCGGGGAGAGCCAGACCACGTCGACGCCCAGGTCGGCCAGGTGGTCCAGGCGCTGGAGCACGCCGCCGAGGTCACCGATCCCGTCGCCGTCGGAGTCCATGAACGAGCGCGGGTAGATCTGGTAGACGACGGCGCGGGTCCACCACGGGGGCTGCTCGGGCACGGCCCCAGCCCAGCACGGCGGGCGGGGTGCCGCACGCCGTCAGTCCTGCGGCGGCGGTCCCGGCGGCAGGGTGTGGTGCACCGCCTCGACGTTGTTGCCGTCCGGGTCGCGGAAGAACGCGCCGTAGTAGCCGGGGTGGTACTCCGGCCAGATCCGCGGCTCGTGCAGCACCTCCGCGCCGGCCTCCCGCGCGAGGGCGAACACCTCGTCGACCGCCGCCCGCGACGGCGCCGTCAGCGCGAGGTGCACCGGGCGGTCGGCGCCCTCGGCCAGCAGGCTCAGCCACAGCTGCGGGTGCCCGTCGGGGCCGCAGAACCCCACGACCGCGCCGTTCGGCGTCTCGTGGCGCATCGCCTCGCGCAGGCCGATCGGTCCGAAGACCCTCGTGTAGAACGCCGCGGCGACGGCGACGTCCGCGACCTGCAGTCCCAGGTGGTCGATCACGCCGCCGGAAGGTAGCCCGGACGGCGGCCCGCGGGAACCGCTGTTTGGATGGGCGGGTCCGTTCGAGCGCCACCCGAGGAGAGAACCGATGGCCGAGCTCACCCGCCCCGACGTCGAGCCGCCGACCGGCCCCGCGCCCGCCGACCTGGTGATCGAGGACCTCGTCGTCGGTGAGGGGGCCGAGGCGAAGGCCGGTGACCTGGTGAGCGCGCACTACGTCGGCGTCACCCACGAGGGCGGCGAGCAGTTCGACGCCTCCTGGGACCGCGGGGACCCGCTGGAGTTCCGGCTGGGGGTCGGCATGGTCATCCAGGGCTGGGACGAGGGCATCGCCGGCATGCGCGTGGGCGGCCGCCGGCGGCTGACCATCCCGGCGCACAAGGCCTACGGCGACCGCGGCGCGGGCGGGGTCATCAAGCCCGGCGCGACGCTGGTCTTCGTCGTCGACCTCGTCGGGGTGCGCTGACGAGCAGGCCCGGAATGACCCGCGCGGGCGCCGGGTTGGCTGCTTCCGTGCGCATCGAGGTGTGGTCCGACGTCGTCTGCCCGTGGTGCTTCATCGGCAAGCGCCGGCTGGAGACCGCCCTGGCGCGGTTCCCGCACCGCGACGCGGTCGAGGTCGTCTGGCGCTCCTACCAGCTGGACCCCACGGTGCCCGAGGGCCAGACGCACCCGACACTGCCGGCGTTGGCCGCCAAGTACGGGCGCAGCGTCGAGGAGATGCGGGACATGCAGCAGCGCGTCGAGGAGATCGCCGCCGCGGAGGGCCTCGACTACGACCTGGCCGAGGGGCTGAGCGGGAACACCCTGCTCGCGCACGAGCTCATCCACCTCGCTGCGGAGCACGGGCTGCAGGGCGCGATGAAGGAGCGGCTGCTGCACGCCCACTTCGAGGAGCGGCGGTCGGTGTTCGACGTCGACGCGCTCGTTCCGCTCGCCGTCGAGGTGGGCCTGGACGAGGCCGAGGTGCGCGCGGCGCTGGCCGACCGCCGGTACCGGCACGCCGTCGGCCAGGACGTCCGGACGGCGCAGGCCCTCGGCGCGACCGGCGTCCCCTTCTTCGTCGTCGACCGGAAGTACGGCGCGGCCGGCGCCCAGCCGGCGGAGCTGCTGCTACAGCTGCTCGAGCGCGCGTGGGCTGAGGCGAACCCGCTGCAGACGGTGCCCGCCGCCGACGGCTGCACCGACGACAGCTGCGCCCGGTAGCGCCCCTCCAGGGGCACCCCGAGGGGGCCCTGGAGGGGTCCTGCTCCTGTTACCGGGTGGCGGGGCCGCCCTGGTCGGTGCCGGAGATCTTCCGCAGGAACTCGTGGCACCGCTTCGCGCGCGCCGAGTCCTGCTCCATGACCTCGCGGAAGAAGTCCGCGATGTCCTTCAGCCCGGCGTTGTCCGCGTCCCGGACGTACTGGCCGTAGTCGTGCCCTGCCTTGAGCGAGTGGTACTGGACTGAGATCAGGTCGTACGCGACGTCCTCGAACCCGGTCTCACCGGTAGCCATCATGACCTCCTCGTCTCAGGGGATGTGGTGCGGCTCACATTCCCCGACCGAGCGGTGTGAAACGGACCGATCCGTCTCAGGCGGACGACGCGGCTTCGCCGGGAACGTCCCGCCCACCGGCGTCGTCGGCGTCCGCGCGCCCGGCGGCCAGCTCCTCCTCCCCGCTGGCGACGGGGTCGTCCTGGGCGGAGGCGAGGTCCTCGCCCTCGCCGTAGGCGCCCGGGTCGGCCTGCAGGGTGCGGGGGTCGTTGAGCGGGTCCGGGACGTCCGGGTCGGTGACGGTCATGCCCGGCCCGTGCCCCAGGGCCCGGCACGCCAACCGCTGGCCAACGGGTAACAAACGTGTTACACATCAACCCGTGGAGGCGCTGGCGGCCATTGCCGACCCGACCCGCCGGGAGCTGCTGGCCCTGCTCGCGCGGGGTGAGCTGGCCGCCGGCGAGCTCGCCGACCGGTTCCCGGTGAGCCGCCCGGCGATCAGCCGACACCTGCGGGTGCTGCGGGAGGCGGGGCTGGTGCACAGCCGGGTCGAGGGTCGCCGCCGCCTCTACGGGCTCGATCCGAGCCCGCTGCGGGAGCTCGACGAGTGGCTGGAGCCCTACCGGGACCTGTGGGCCCAGCGGCTGGACGCACTGGACACCGAGATCGCCCGCGGCCGGCGGGCACGAAGGAACGGAGAGCGCCCATGAGCGAGCACGCGACCGCCGGTGACCGTCGGGGCACGGTGACGGCGGAGGCCGACGGCCGCCAGCTGCTGGAGTTCCGCAGGTCCTGGCCGGATCCGATCGACGACGTCTGGGCCGCCGTCACCGAGCCCGAGCGGCTCGCCCGGTGGATCGGCCGGTACGAGGGCGAGCGCGGGCCCGGTGGGCAGGGCCTCTTCTTCATGACCCACGAAGGCGTCGATGAGCCCGACGGCTCGCCGGCGACGATCGTCGAGTGCGCGCCACCGCGGCGTCTCGTCGTCGACACGGCGGGGCCGGGGGAGACCTGGCGGCTCGAGCTGGACCTGGCGGAGGAGGGCGGCCGCACGGTGCTGGTGTTCCGCCAGCGGTTCGCCCCCGAGACCGACGTCGCCGACGTCGCGGGCGGTTGGCACTGGTACCTCGACATGCTCGACGCCGAGATCACCGGCGCGGACGGGCCGGGGCCGTGGGAGCCGTTCTGGGCCGAGGTCGGGCCGGGCTACGGTCGGGACGTCACCGGCTGACCGGCCGGCCCAGCACGGCCATCGCGACCGCGCCCGCCAGCCCGACCACCACGATCGGTGTCTCGACCGGGTCGAGCCCCGCGGGGGTCAGCAGCCGCCGGTTGAACCGCTCCATGAGGTAGCCCGAGATCATCCCGGTGCCGAGCACCCGGAGCGCCTGCCGGGCCGGCTCGTGCGGTCCGGCGGCCAGGCGGGCGACGGCCCACGCCTGCGCGGCGAGCATGTACGAGGGCGCGCTGTAGGACGTGCCGAACCACAGCGAGTCCCGGCCGACGTGGGCCGGGTCGCCGTGCATGAACGGGACGTCGTACGCGCGGCGCCGCCGCAGGGCGAGGACCTGGCCGACGAGGCCGGCCGCGAGCTGGACCGCTGAGACGGCGACGAGCGCCCTCCGGTGCGCCATGGCGCCCACCGTAGGGCCCCGGGGAACACGACCGGGCGAACACCAGGGACCTAGGGCCCATCGGGTAGACGTCCTATACGTAACATCTCTCACGGTTACAGGCCGGTGTCGCGCCGCTAACCTCGACGCACCAGGTCCTGGTCGCCGCGCGAGGCGTGGCGGACCGGCCGACCGTCACCCGCACCAACCCCCTGTCGGGTTCCCGCCCGTCGCTCCCCAGAGGATGGAGACGCCGTTGACTTCCGTGGCCACCCCCGGTCTCGACTCCGCACCCACCACGCACGCCCGCCTGCTCGCGTGGGTGCAGGAGATGGCCGAGCTGACGACCCCCGACCAGGTCGTCTGGGTGGACGGGACGGACGAGGAGTGGGAGCGCCTCACCCAGAAGCTCGTGGACGCCGGCACGTTCACCCGCCTGGAGAAGAAGCCCAACTCGTTCTGGTGCGCCTCCGACCCCAGTGACGTCGCCCGGGTCGAGGACCGCACCTACATCTGCTCGGTCGACGAGGCCGACGCCGGGCCGACCAACAACTGGATGGCCCCCGACGAGATGAAGTCGGTCATGACCGAGCTGTACCGCGGGTGCATGCGCGGCCGGACGATGTACGTCATCCCGTTCTGCATGGGCCCGGTCGAGGCCGAGAACCCGATGTTCGGCGTCGAGCTCACCGACTCGGAGTACGTCGTCGTCTCCATGCGGGTCATGGCCCGCATCGGCAGCACCGTCCTCCAGGCCCTGGGCACCGACCGCCCGTTCGTGCCGGCCATGCACTCCCTGGGCGCCCCGCTCGCCGAGGGGCAGCAGGACGTCCCCTGGCCCTGCAGCGACACCAAGTACATCGTGCACTTCCCCGAGGAGCGGGCCATCTGGTCCTACGGCTCGGGCTACGGCGGCAACGCCCTGCTGGGCAAGAAGTGCTACTCGCTGCGGATCGCCTCGGTCATGGCCCGCGACGAGGGCTGGCTCGCCGAGCACATGCTGATCCTCAAGCTGACCAGCCCCCAGCAGAAGACCTACTACGTCGCCGCCGCCTTCCCGTCGGCCTGCGGCAAGACCAACCTGGCGATGCTCGAGCCGACCATCCCCGGCTGGAAGGTCGAGACCCTCGGCGACGACATCGCCTGGATGCGCTTCGGCGAGGACGGCCGGCTCTACGCCCTCAACCCGGAGTACGGCCTGTTCGGCGTCGCGCCGGGCACCGGCTGGGACACCAACCCCAACGCGATGCGCACCATCGCGCAGGGCAACTCGGTCTTCACCAACGTCGCCCTGACCGACGACGGCGACATCTGGTGGGAGGGCATGACCGACGACGCGCCGGCCCACCTCACCGACTGGAAGGGCCGGGACTGGACGCCGGAGAGCGACGAGCCCTCCAGCCACCCGAACAGCCGGTTCTGCACCCCGATCACCCAGTGCCCGATCCTGGCGCCGGAGTACCCGGACCCGAAGGGCGTGCCGATCTCGGCGATCCTCTTCGGCGGCCGCCGCAAGACGACGATCCCGCTGGTCACCGAGGCCCGCGACTGGAACCACGGCGTCTTCATGGGGGCCACGCTCTCCTCCGAGACGACCGCGGCGGCCACCGGTGCGGTCGGCGTCGTCCGCCGCGACCCGTTCGCGATGCTGCCGTTCATCGGCTACAACGCCGGTGACTACTTCCGGCACTGGGTGGAGACCGGCAAGGCGCACGACGCCGCCAAGCTGCCGAAGATCTTCTACGTGAACTGGTTCCGCCGGGACTCCGACGGCGGCTTCCTGTGGCCGGGCTTCGGCGAGAACAGCCGGGTCCTCAAGTGGGTCGTCGAGCGGCTCGAGGGCACCGCGGCCGCCGTCGAGACGCCGGTCGGCCACGTGCCGACCGCCGACGCCCTCGACATCTCCGGCCTGGACATGACCCTGGAGCAGGTGGAGAAGGCGCTCGCCGTCGACAAGGACGAGTGGCGCGCCGAGGTCCCGCAGATCACCGAGTGGTTCGAGAAGTTCGGCGACAAGCTCCCCAGCACGATGTGGGACGAGCTCGCCATCCTGGAGCACCGGCTCGCCTAGAGCCGGCCTGACGAGGCCCCGCTCCGGTCAACGGCGACCGGAGCGGGGCCTCGTGCTGTCCGGGCCACCGTCGGCGCGCAGAAGCGGCGCCGGGCGGAGCGTTCGTGCGCCGACCGGCCGCGGCGCGGCAGGTCCGTTAGCGTGATCGGACGTACCGCCTCCTGAGACGACAGGCCCCTCCCCGTGCCCAATCCGTACCTGCACGTGCTGCGCACCCCGCACGCGGTGCCGATGGTGCTGGCCGCGTTCGTCGGCCGGCTGCCGTTGTCGATGGTCGGCCTGGGCTCGGTGCTGCTGATCGCCTCGGAGACCGGGTCCTACGGCCTCGGCGGCGTGGTGGCCGCGACCGGCGCGGTGACCACCGCCATCTCCGGTCCGCTCATCGGGCGCTGGGCCGACACCCACGGGCAGCGCCGCACGCTGCTCCCGGTCGTGGCCGTGTTCGTGGCCGCCGGCTGCGTGTTCCTCCCGGCGGTCAAGCAGGACTGGCCGCTGTGGATCGTCTTCGTCTCGGCCGGGGTGGCCGGCGCGTGCATCCCGCCGGTCTCCTCGATGATCCGCGTCCGCTGGACCCACCTGCTGCGCGGCACCCACCGGTTGCCGGCCGCCCTGGCCATGGAGTCGGTGGTCGACGAGTTCGTCTTCATCGTCGGCCCGGTGCTGGTCACCTTCCTCTCGACCACCGGGCACTCCACGTCCGGTGTGGTCACCGCCTTCACCCTCGCCGTGGTCGGCAGCCTGCTGTTCGCCGCCCAGGGCCGCACCGAGCCGCCGCCGCACGGGCACGCCGCCCGCACCGGCCCCTCGGCGATCCGCTCCGCCGGCATCCGGGTGCTGTTCGTCGTCGGTGCGGCGGTCGGCGCCATCCTCGGCACGCTGGAGATCGCCCTGGTCGCGTTCGCCGACGAAGTGGGGGCGAAGTCGCTGTCCGGCGTCCTGATCGCCGCCCTCGCCGTCGGGTCGATGGCCAGCGGCATCGGGTGGGGCACGGTGCACTGGCACTCGCCGCTGCGGGTCCGGCTGGCCGTCGTGCTGATCCTGATGACCGTGCTGAGCATCCCGCTCCTGCTCGTCCAGGACGTGTGGGTCATGATCCCGTTCGTGATCATCGCCGGGGTCGCCGTCTCGCCGTCGCTGATCAGCTCGTTCACCCTCGCCGAGCTGCTGGTCCCCCGGTCGGCGACCACGGAGGCGTTCACCTGGCTCGGCACCTCGCTGGCCGTCGGGGTGGCGGTCGGCACCTCGATCGCGGGCAAGGTCGTCGACTCGGTCGGGGCCAACGCCTCCTTCCTGGTGGCCACGGTCGCCGCCGCGGTCGCCGCCGTCGTCGTCTGCGCCTACCAGCGGGTGCTGCACGTGCCGGCCGAGCACGCCGCCGAGCCGGCGATGGCCCGATGAGCACCGAGCGCCCGCCCGGCGCCAGGACGATCGACGAGGTCCTCGCCGAGGCCCGCGCCCGCCTGCACCGGCTGGAGCCGGCCGAGGCCGCCGCGCACGTGGCCGACGGCGCCGTCCTCGTCGACACCCGCCCGGCGTTCCAGCGGGACGCCGACGGGGAGGTGCCCGGCGCGCTCATCGTGGAGCGCAACCACATCGAGTGGCGGTTCGACCCGGCCAGCGACGCGAAGCTGCCGGAGGCGACGGACTACGACGTCGAGGTGATCGTGCTCTGCAACGAGGGCTACTCCTCCAGCCTCGCCGCCGACTCGCTGCGGTCCCTCGGCCTGCACCGCGCCACCGACGTCGTCGGCGGCTACCAGGCCTGGCGGGCGGCCGGCCTGCCCACCACGCGGGACTGAGCTCAGCGCGGCCGCGGCGCCGCGTCCAGCGCCGCCCGGGCCTCGGCGGCCAGCCGCCGCACCAGCTCGCCGGCCGGCACCTCCTCGGCGAGGGCGGCGCTCTGGCCGGCCCAGAGGTGGACGTCCTCGGGGTCGCCGGCGGCGCGGGCCGCCGCCCGCACCGGCAGGGTGAGCAGGTGCACCTCCGGATAGGCGGCGGGCGCGTCGCCCTCCAGCTCCCGGACGGCGTCGTTCACCAGGGCCCGGGCCCGGCGGCCGGTGAACGCGCGGGTGACCGTGGTCGGGCGCTGCTCGGCCAGTGCGGCGGAGTGCACCGGCGACGTGCCGGCCTCCGGCGTCCGCAGGAAGGCGGTGCCGAGCTGGGCCAGTGCGGCGCCCGCCGCCAGGACGGCGGCGACGCCCGCGCCGTCGGCGATGCCGCCGGCCGCCACCAGCGGCAGCGGGCTCACCCGCCGGACCCGCGCGAGCAGCGGCAGCAGGCCGAGCTGCGCCGGCTCCTCGTCGGAGAACCCGCCACGGTGCCCCCCGGCCTCCCACCCCTGGACGACGAGCGCGTCGGCACCGGCGCTCGTGGCCGCCGCGGCGTCCTCCGGCGAGGTGACCGTCACCCACACCGGGACGCCGGCGTCGTGCAGCGCGGCGACCGCGGCCTCCGGAGGCAGGCCGAAGACGAAGGAGACGACGGCCGGGCGCCACCGGGCGAGCAGCTCCACCTTCGCGGCGAAGGCGTCGTCGGAGTGCTCGGGGGCGCCCGGCCGGACGCCGAACCGCGCGCCGCGGGCCGCGATCCGCTCGGCGTACGCGCCCAGCCGCGCCACCTCCTCCGGCCGCTCGGGCACGGGGGCGAAGACGTTGACGCCGAACGGCGCCCGGCTGCGCTCCCTCAGCGCCTCGACCTCCCCGACCACCTGCTCGGGGCTGCGGTAGCCGGCGGCCAGGAAGCCCAGCCCGCCGGCCGACCCGACCGCCTCGGCCAGGGCGACGGTCGACGGGCCGCCGGCCATGGGGGCGGCGACGATGCGGGTGGGGACGTCGGGCAGCGGGCGGGGCGTCGTCACCCCGCCAGCGTGCCGGGCCCGGGCGGCCCCGGGCCACCCCCGGCCCGGCCTACGATCCGCCGGTGACCCGCCCCCGACCAGCTGCCGGCGGCGGCCGCCTGTTGGGGGTGCCGCCCGAGCGGCTCGGCCGCTGGCTGGACGGCGTGGCCGACCGGCACGGGGCGTTCACCGGGGTCGCGGCCGACGACGGCGCCGTCCGGCTCGTGTGCGCGGACACCACCACGGTGACCCTGCGCGCGCCGTTCGACTGGCGGCCGGGTCCGGCGCTGCTCACGTCGTTCACCGCGGCCGCCCGGCACCCGCGCCGGGCGGCGGTCCTGCTCGTCCGCCGCGGGCGGTGGGCGGTCGGTGTCTTCGACGGCGCCGACCTGGTCGTCTCCAAGGTCGACGCCCGCCTGGTCCAGGGCCGCACCGCCGCGGGCGGGTGGAGCCAGCAGCGGTTCGCCCGCCGCCGCGGGCACCAGACCGATGCCGTCGTGACCGCCGCCGTCGAGACCGCGGTCCGCGTGCTCCTCCCGCACGCCGCGGAGGTGGCGGCGCTGTTCACCGGCGGCGACCGCGGGCTGGTCGACGCCGTCCTTGCCGACCCCCGGTTGCGGGCCCTGGCCACGCGGCGCCAGGAGCCGGCGCTGGACGTCGGGGAGCCGACCAAGGCAGTGCTCCTGGCCACCCCCGAGCAGTTCCGGGCGGTGCAGGTGCACATCGTGGAGCCCGGCGACAGAACGGCGTAACGTCCTCCGACCGTGTCCTCCGCAGCGAGCGAGACGACTCCCGCCCCCGATCCCGTCCTCACCGCCGAGCGCGCCCACCTGGCGCACGCGGCCGACTGCCTGACCGCCATGCGCGCCGCCACCCGCGCGGTCGACGACGCCGGCGTCGACCCCTGGTCCGCCGAGCGACTCGGCGCCGCCCGCGCGGAGCGGCTGCGCGCGCTGGCCGCCGATCCCGGGGTGCCGCCGTTCTTCGGCCGCACCGACACCGGCACGGAGACCTTCCACATCGGCCGCCGGCACGTCCGGGACGAGTCCGGCCGGCCGGTCGTCATCGACTGGCGGGCACCGATGAGCCGGCCGTTCTACCAGGCCGGCCCCGCCGATCCGCAGGGGCTGGTCCGCCGCCGCCGGTTCGGGTTCTCCGACGGCGAGCTCACCGGCTACGAGGACGAGCTGCTGGGCTCGCCGCACGGCGAGAGCCGGGTGCTCCGGGAGGAGATCGAGCGGCCGCGCAGCGGGCCGATGCGCGACATCGTGGCCACCATCCAGCCGGACCAGGACGCGATCGTGCGGGCTCCGCTGGCCGAGTCGATCTGCGTGCAGGGCGCCCCGGGGACCGGGAAGACCGCCGTCGGCCTGCACCGGGCCGCGTACCTGCTCTACACGCACGGCGGGCAGCTGGCCCGCACCGGCGTCCTCGTCGTCGGGCCGAACCGGGCGTTCCTGCGCTACATCGAGCAGGTGCTGCCCACCCTCGGCGCGGTCGACGTCGACCAGACGACGCTCGCCGAGCTCACCGCGCGGGTGCCGGTGCGGGCCGCGGACCCGCCCGCGGCCGCCGTCCTCAAGGGCGACGCCCGCATGGCCGAGGTGCTGCACCGCGCGCTGTGGGGCGCGATCGCCAAGCCGGCCGGCGACGTCGCGGTGCCACTGGCCGGGCGCCGGTACCGGGTCCCGGTCGAGCGGCTCAAGCGCGCCGTCGACGACCTGCGCCGCCGCGGCCGGGCCGCCGACGACCAGCGCGCGGTGCACTACGCCGCCGGCCGCGACCGGCTGGCGATGGGCCTGGCCGAGGACGCCCGCCGGCAGGCCGAGGAGGCCGGGGGCAGCCCGACGGACGCCGAGACCCGCCGGGCCGCGCGCAGCCCCGAGGTCCGGGCGTTCTGCGACGCGGTCTGGCCGGCCCGCGACGCGGCGGAGCTGGTGCACGCCCTGCTCACCGACCCGGCGCAACTCGCGCGGTCGGCTCGGACCGTGCTCGACGACGGCGAGCACGAGCTGCTGCTCCGCCCGGCCGGCCCGCTGCGGACCGCGCCGTGGACCGCCGCGGACGCCGTGCTCGTCGACGAGGTGGCCGGGCTGATCGAGCGCACCGGTGGCTACGGGCACGTCGTGCTGGACGAGGCGCAGGACCTCTCGCCGATGCAGTGCCGGGCCGTCGCCCGCCGGCTGGCCGCGGGCTCCCTGACCGTGCTCGGCGACCTGGCGCAGGCGACCAGCCCCTGGGCGGCGGCCGACTGGGGGCGGACCCTCGCCGGCCTGGGCCGCCCGGACACCGTCGTCCGCCCGCTCACCCGGGGCTACCGGGTGCCCGGCGAGGTGCTGGACTACGCCAACCGGCTGCTGCCGGTCATCGCCCCGGGCCTGGCCGCGGCGACGGCGGTGCGCCGCGGACCCGGGTCGCTGCGGATCCGACCCGGGGGCGCGGTGGCCGACGCCGTCCGGGAGCTGGTCGCCGCGCCCGGTTCGGTGGGCGTCGTCTGCGCCGACGACGCCGCCCCCGAGGTGGCCCTGGCGCTCGCCGCATCCGGGCTGCCCGCCGCGGTGCTCACCGAGGACGGCGAGGCGGAGCGGCTGACCGTCGTCCCGGCGTCGCTGGCCAAGGGCCTGGAGTTCGACGCGGTCGTCGTCGTGGACCCGGCCGCGATCGCCGCCGCCGAGCCGCGCGGGCTGCACCGGCTGTACGTCGTCCTCACCCGGGCGGTGAGCACCCTGGTCGTGGTGCACCGGGGCGACCTGCCCCCGCTGCTCGCGGAATGAGAGGTGACCGCGTCCAGAGGACGGGGCCTGCGGCCCTGGTCGGCCGCGGCGGGGGAGAGCACCATGCCGGCATGGCCGTCGTGCGCGCCGCACTGCTCGTCGTCGTCGCCGTTCTGCTGGTCACGGCCGTCTCGCTGGTCTTCGCGGTGGGCACCGGGCCGGCCGAGAAGGCCGTCCTGCTCGCCGTCGCGGTCCTGCTGGCCCTCGCGGTGCCGCGGGTCCAGCAGCTGGGGAGGCCGGGGGTGACGCGCCGGTAGCCTTCCCCCACCCGCCGTCCGCGGCCCCTCACGCTTCGACATCAGCCTCCCGCGCATCCGGCGCGGGTGGTTGTGGACAACGCGCTTCTCTGTTCCAGTGGGGGCCTCCACGGAAGGGGGCCCATGGACCTGCGCTCGGACGCACGGGTCACGACGTTGCTGAAGCTGCTCGCGACCATCGTCGCGGCCGGGGCACTCGTCGCAGGACTCCTCTTCCCGTGGGTCGGTGGTCCCCTGGCGGCCGCCCAGCAGTCGACCAGCCTCCTCGGTGACCTCCCCACGGAGCTCACCATCGACACGCCGCCGGCCAACACGGTGCTGCTGGCGGCCAACGGTGAGCCGATCACCTACTTCTACGACGAGAACCGTGCGCCGGTCCAGCACGACCAAATCTCCGACGTCATGAAGCAGGCGATGGTCGCCATCGAGGACGCCCGCTTCTTCGAGCACCACGGCCTCGACGTCCAGGGGACGATGCGGGCGCTGCTCACCAACCTGGCCGCCGGCGGCGTGCAGGAGGGCGGGTCGACGCTGACCCAGCAGCTGGTCAAGCAGACCCTGCTGCAGACGGCGAACACCCCCGAGGAGCGCCGCGCCGCCACCGAGCAGACGGTGGGCCGCAAGCTCCGCGAGGCGCGGGTCGCGCTCGCGCTGGAGGACACCTACTCCAAGGACGAGATCCTCACCCGCTACCTGAACATCGTGTACTTCGGGCAGAACGCCTACGGGGTGCAGCCTGCCGCCCGCGCGTTCTTCGGCATCGACGCGGCCGCGCTCACCCTGCCCCAGGCCGCCCTGCTGGCCGGGCTGGCGCAGAGCCCCACCGCCGACGACCCCTTCACCAACCCGGAGGCGGCGACCCAGCGGCGCAACGAGGTCCTCTCCCGGATGGCCGAGCAGGGGTACGTCACCGTCGCGCAGGCCACGGAGGCCCAGGCCGCGCCGCTGGGCCTGGCCCCGAGCCCGGCGCCGCGCCGCGGCTGCGTCCAGGCCAGCGTCGGCGCCTTCGTCTGCGACTTCGTGCAGCGCTACCTGATCCAGGAGCTGGGGCTGACCCAGGAGGCCCTGGAGAACAACGGCTACGTCATCCAGACCACCCTGGACGTCGACCTGCAGCGCGCCGGGGACGCCGCCGTCCTCAACACCCTGCCGATGGGCGACTCGCTGGCCGGCATGTTCAGCGCGGTGGAGCCGGGCACCGGCCACCTGCTGGCGCTGAGCGTCAACCGCGTCTTCGGCTACGACAAGAACGACCCGGCGCAGGAGTCCTTCAACCTCAACGTCGCGCCCAGCCAGGGCTCGGGCTCCACCTACAAGGTGTTCGTCGCGGCGGCCGCGCTGGCCCGCGGCTACTCGAGCTTCTACACGCTCACCACGTCCGACCCCTACGTCTCCCGGGTCTACCGGGACGGCGCCGGGCGCTACGACGTGGAGAACGCCGGCACCTACCGCCCGACGCTGGACCTGACCACCGCGCTCTACCAGTCGTCCAACACCTACTTCCTCGCCCTCGAGGACGCTCTCGGCAGCGTCGAGGAGCCGGTGCGGATGGCCGAGCGGATGGGCCTGTTCCAGTTCAACGACCCCGAGCTGCCGCAGCGGGTCATCGACGAGAACCGGGGGTCGTTCACCTTCGGTCCCGAGCCGACCAGCCCGCTCGGCCTGGCCAGCGCGTACTCGAC
Organism: Geodermatophilus sp. CPCC 205761; assembly: GCF_051383655.1. Taxonomy (NCBI): domain Bacteria; kingdom Bacillati; phylum Actinomycetota; class Actinomycetes; order Geodermatophilales; family Geodermatophilaceae; genus Geodermatophilus; species Geodermatophilus sp. CPCC 205761. The sequence continues at coordinate 97,613 of NZ_JALPKQ010000007.1, read as the reverse complement.
GCTGGCGGCCAGCGGCACGCAGTGCGACGTCGTCCCGGTGACCGCCGTCCTCGACCAGCACGGGGACCCGGCGGTCGGGACCGACGGCGAGCCGCTGGCGGTCGGCGACCGCTGCACCCCGGAGGCGATCCCCCCCGGGGTGGCCACCACGCTCAACCAGATGCTGCGCAAGGACGTCGAGCCCGGGAACCCGGGGGCGACCGGCACCCGCGCCTACGTCCCCGGCCACCAGATCGCCGGCAAGACCGGGACGTCGCAGGACAACTTCTCGGTCGCCTTCGTCGGCTACACCCCCGAGATCACCGCCAGCGTCATGGTGCTCAACCCGAAGCGCAACGAGGACGTCGGCGGGTTCGGCGGCGGCAAGGGCGCCACCATCTGGCGCGACGCGATGGCCCCGATCCTCGAGGCCCGCGGCAGCGGGGAGTTCCCGCCGGCCGACGAGGTCGTGCAGAACGGCAACACCCGGCCGGTCCCCGGCTGCTCCTCGGTCCGGGCCTGCGAGTCGGCGCTGTCCGACGCGGGCTTCCAGCACTCCACCGTCCGGATCGACAGCGACCGTCCCGCCGGGACCCTGCTGGGCACCAGCCCGCCGCGCGGCGGCCGGGCGGTGCAGGGGCAGGTCGTCTCGATCCTTGTCAGCAACGGCTCCGACTACGTCGCGCCACGGCGCGAGCCCGAACCAGAGCCGGAGCCGACGCCCGAGGAGCCGCCACCGGCGGACGAGCCGGCGCCACCGGAGGAGGCTCCGCCCGAGGACGCCGGACCGCCCGCGGACGGTGGCGGCCCGCCGGTCGCCCCTGCCGAACCGGCCGACGGCGACGGAGACGGGGACGGCGACGGGGACGGCGACGGGGACGACGGGGACGGCTGACCGGAGCGGATCCGCTCGTCGAGGGACTGGGTGAGCAGCCAGCCGCCGATCAGCACCAGGTGCAACAGGAACAGCCAGAGGCTGATCGCCACCACCGCACCGACCACGGTCAGCCCGCCGAACGGCGCGCCCAGCGCCAGCGGCAGGGACAGGAACAGTACGAAGCCCTGCAGGAAGCCCGACAGGCAGGCCGCGGTGAACAGCGCCCCGGGCACCAGGGCCGACCAGCGCGGCCGCCCGCTGGCGACCACGCCGAAGCCCCACAGCAGCGGCACGGTGAGCGCGAACAGCACCGAGTAGTAGCCGACCGCGAAGCTCCCGAGCACGCTGCCGCGCTCGGTGAGGTCGGCCATGGCGGAGGCGGCCAGCAGCAGCGGGTACAGCAGCAGCGGCGTGGCCAGCACCAGGGGCAGGCCGAGCAGCCGGCCGCGCCAGCCGGTGAGCGTGTCGGTGTCCCGGCGCGGGGTGAACCGCAGCAGCGCCCGCCGCAGCCCCTCGCCGTAGAGCGAGAGCGGGAGCAGCGCGAGCGCGAAGTCGAGCGGGCCCATGGCGACGCCCGCGTCGGCCAGGGCCCGGAGCGCCTCCGGTGCTCCCAGCTGGGGCGGCAGCAGGTCGGCGAGCCGGCCGGCCAGGTCACGGACGGTGCCGGGCGAGGTGAGCAGCGCGGTCAGCGAGAAGGCCACCAGCAGCAGCGGCACCACGGCGACGCCGGCGTAGAAGGTGAGCCCGGCCGCGATCAGCGCGAGGTCGCGGCCGCGCAGCCGCCGCCCCGCCCCGCGGACCAGGGACGACGCCTCGGTCCGCAGCCGCGCGGCCGACCCCATCCTCAGCGCCGGTCCAGCAGGTGCCGGGCGGCGGCGTAGCCGCCCAGGCCACTGACCGCCCCGCCGCGCACGGTGCCCCCGGAGGAGGCCGCCACGATCCGCGGGTGCGGCGTCGCCACGCCCCACGTGCCGGCCTCCGCCGGCGTCGGCGCGACCGGCCAGGCGAGGTCGCCGTGGAAGATGTGGCCGCCCGGCATGGCCAGCGACGCCTCGACGTCCAGCGGGGAGGCCGCCTGCAGGCACGGCTCACCGGAGGCGTCGCGGGCCAGGCAGTCCAGCAGCGGCTCCTCCAGGTGCGCGTCGAGCTGCGCCACCACCCGACGCACCGCCTCGCGGCGGGTGCCCACCGGGTCGGCGCGGAACAGCCCGGCCGGCGTGTGCAGGCCGAAGAGCGTGAGCGTCTGGTACCCGGCGGCGCGCTCGGCCGGCCCGAGGATCGACGGGTCGGACAGCGAGTGGCAGTAGACCTCGAACGGGATGACGTCGGGCAGCTCCCCCGCGGCGGCCTGGGCGTAGGCGGCGTCGAGCCGGCCGGCCGCCTCGTCGACGTGGCAGGTGCCGGCGAAGGCGACGGCGGGGTCGACGCCCGAGCGCAGCCGGGGCAGCCGGGCCAGCACCATGTTCACCTTGAGCTGGGCGCCGTCCGGCGTCGTCCGCGGCGCCGCGCCGGTCAGCCGGTCGAGCACCTCGGGTGCCGCGCCGGAGACGACGAACCGGGCGTCGGCCGCCCGCTCCGCGCCGTCGCCGTCGGTCCAGTGCACGGTCACCCTGTCGGCGCGCGGCTCGATCGCCGTGACCGTCGCCCGCGTGACCAGCTCCGCGCCGGCGCCGCGGGCGGCGGTGGCCATGGCCCCGGTGACCGCGCCCATCCCGCCCACCGGCACCCGCCACAGCCCGGTGCCGTTGCCGATCAGGTGGTACAGGAAGCAGCGCCCGGCCAGGCCGTCGGCGGCGTGGACGTCGGCGAAGGTGCCGATCAGCCCGTCGGTGAGCGCGACCCCGCGGACGACGTCGTGGTGCAGGTCGTCGGCGACCACGTCGGCCAGCGGCCGCTCGACGAGGTCGGTGAACAGCCGCGGGTCGCGCAGCCGGCCGGTCAGCTCGGCGGGGGAGAGCAGCGGCTCGGTGAGCGTGGGCGCGAGGTCCTCGGCGAGGATGGCCAGCCGGCCGTACAACCGGCGCCAGCCCGCCAGCTCGGCGTCCGAGCCGGTCAGCTCGCGGAAGGACGCGGTGGTGGCCGGTCCCTCGGCGCGCTCGACCAGCAGGCCGCGCCCCCCGGCGACGGCGGTGTACGAGGCCACCGCGCGGTCGGCCAGCGTGAGCTGCAGGCCGAGGTCGGCGACGATCCGGTCGGGCAGCAGGCTGACCAGGTAGGAGTAGGCCGACAGCCGGACGTCGACGCCCGGGAAGACCTGCTGGCTGACCGCGGCGCCACCCACCCGCTCGAGCCGCTCCAGGACCAGGACGGACCAGCCGCCCTGCGCCAGGTAGGCCGCGGCCACCAGGCCGTTGTGCCCCGCTCCGACGACCACGGCGTCGTACTTGCTCCGCGCGCTCACCGGCGGACCGTAACCGGCCGGTCAGCCGTCCTCCCTGGTCGCGTCCTGCTCGTGGCGCACGGCGTCGGTGTGGCCGCCGGTCTCGGTGCTGCCGCACCCTGCGAGCGCCCCGACGAGGCCGGCACCACGAGGGGTCGCTGCAGATCCATGCGGTCCCCGTGCTCCCGTGGGCGGCCGCCCAAACCCCACCCGCACCACCGGTCCCAGGTGCTCCACCCGCCTGCGGAGTCGAGGCGAGAGTCCACGAAATCACATCCAGGTAATTGTCACCGCGGAGTTCCGGCCATTACGGTGTGTATGTCCGGCGGGGCGCTCCGTCACCACCCTGGGTGACACTCCCCGGACGCCGCCGAGCCTCTCCCTCCTCCCCGGGGGTGCGGGCCGGGGACCCACCGCAGCACTGGGGTGAAGCGCGCCCGGCCTCCGGCCGGCCGCGCCGGGCGACTTCCCGTCCGAACCCGTCAGCTAACCCGGTAGGCGGCCTGCGGAAGAACGGAGAGCCGCCGCACCATGGCGACCCCTCGCGCGTCCCGTCGCGCTGCCTGGCGACGGGCCGCCGTCGTCCTCGTCGGCGCCATCGGCGTCTCGCTCCTCCCGGCCGTGGCCGGTGCCGCGCCGGGCTCCTCGCAGGAGGCCGCCGCCCTCGTCGCCGCCCGCGGCCACGAGCTGGAGGTCGTCACCGAGCAGTTCAACGAGGCGCGTTCGGAGCTCGAGGCCCAGCAGGCCGCCGCCCAGGCCGCCGCGGCGCAGGTCGCCGAGGCGCAGGCGGTCGTGGCCGCCGCGCAGGAGCAGGTGCGGGGCATCGCCCGCAGCGCGTTCACCGGCGAGAGCATGGGCTCGCTGCGGGCCCTGATGACCAGCGGCTCGGCTGACGAGTTCGTCAACCGGGTGAACCTGCTCGACGCCGTCGCCGGCCACCAGAACGGGCTGATCGAGCAGGCCGCCTCCGCCGGTGAGGTCGCCGCGCAGGCGCAGGCCGAGGCGGACCGGGCGGCGGACGAGGCCCAGCAGCAGTACGACGCCGTCGCCGCCCAGCAGGCCGAGTTGCAGGAGCAGATCACCGCCTACCAGGCCGATTACGCGCGGCTCAGCGCCGACGAGCGACGCGCCGCCCTGGCGGCCGCGGCCACCGCCCACGGAGCCGGCCAGGAGCGGGCCAGCCGCACGGAGCGCGAGGAGCCGGCCGCCGCCGGTCCGGTGGTGGCCGACAGCGCCGCCGCCCAGAAGGCGATCGACGCCGCCATGGCCCAGCGCGGCAAGCCCTACGTGTGGGCCGCCGAGGGGCCGGGCTCCTTCGACTGCTCCGGTCTGGTGCTCTACGCCTACAAGGCAGCCGGGATCGGCCTGCCGCACTCCAGCCGCCTGCAGTCGCAGATGGGCCGGACGGTCTCGCGGGCCGAGGCCCGCCCTGGTGACCTGGTCGCCTTCTACAGCCCGGTCAGCCACATCGGCATCTACCTGGGCAACGGCCAGATGGTCCACGCGCCGACCTCCGGCGACGTCGTGAAGGTCGCCAGCGTCGACGACATGGGGGCGACCCCGCGCTTCAACCGCATCGCCGGCTAGGACCCCGTCCGCTCCCGGAGCCCCGGACGCCGCGTGCGTCCGGGGCTCCGCTGTGTCCGGGTCTTGACGTCGCGTCCTGCGGTGTGAACACTGCTCTCGAAGCAGATCGATGATCGCAGAGGAGCCGACCATGGCGCAGGGATGGCAGTGGATGTGGGCCGGCGTCGCGTTCGCCGCCGAACTCGCGGCCCTGGCGGCCCTCGGCCACTGGGGGGCGACCGCGGGCGACTCGACGGCCACCCGGTGGCTGTTCGCCCTCGGCGCGCCGCTGGTCGCGGCCTTGCTGTGGGGCCTGTTCGCGGCACCGCAGGCGGTCGTGCAGGTCGCGGTGCTCGCCGTCCTCACCAAGGTGGTGGTCTTCGGCGCGGCGGCGGCCGCGCTGCTCGCGACGGGTTCGCCGCGCCTGGCGGTCCTCCTCGTGGTCGCGGCGGTGCTGGGTTCGCTGCTGTCCGGCCCGCTGACGTCGCAGGCCCCGGTCAGCGCGGTCAGCGCGGCGGCGGCCCGCTGACCTGCTGGAGCAGCCCCCACACGAACTGCGCCCGCACTCCGCCGGGCAGGTGCACCTCCCAGCGGGTTCCCACGCCGGGGTCGACGCTCACCGCGCCGGGCAGGCCGACGACGTCGTCGAGGACGTGCTCCCAGACCAGCAGCCGGCCGGCCCGTGCCGGCGGCACGGGGGAGCCGGGCGCCGGCACCAGGTGCTCGTTCAGCACGGACCCGCCGGGGCCGGACAGCACCTCCCAGTACAGGTGCGGCCACAGCGGCAGGGGCCAGCGCCGCACCTGGACGTCGAGGTCCCCGAAGCGGCGGTCCTCCACCTCGTCGGGCGGCCCGAGGACGGCGGTCCGCAGCGCCAGCCCGCGCGGCGCCCGGGGCGAGTGCTGCAGCGCCTGCCAGCGGGTGTGCGCGGCATGGGCCTCTCCCCGGGTGGCGCCCAGCCGGGGCAGCGCCGCGGCGACCAGATCGGGGCGGACGTCGGCCATCCGGCGGAGCAGGACGAGGCAGAACTCCCGCCGCGCCAGACCCCGCACGCCGGTCGACCCTGCCAGCATCCGTCCGTGCTGATCCCACCGGCCACCGCCGCCGCGATCATGGACGGGTCGGTCACGCTCGCCTTCCGCCGGTGGGACCGGCCGCGCATGCACCCGGGCAGCACCCAGCGCACGCCGGCCGGGGTGGTCGAGATCGTCGACGTCACCGAGGTGGACCTCGCCGACATCACCGATGACGACGCCGCGGCCGCCGGCGTCCCCTCGCGGGACCGGCTGCTCCGCCTCCTCGACCGTCGTCCCGGCACGCACGTCTACCGCATGCGGGTGCGGGCCGCCGGCGCCGACCCCCGCGTGGCGCTGCGCGAGCGGGCGACCTTCTCGCCGGAGGAGCGGGCCGCCCTCGACGCCCGGCTGGACCGGTGGGACGCCGCCCGCGCCGACGGGCCGTGGACGCGCACCGTGCTCGACCTGATCGCCGAGCGGCCCGGGGTGCGCGCTCCCGACCTGGCGGCCGTGCTGGGCCGGGAGACGCTGCCGTTCAAGCGCGACGTCCGCCGGCTGAAAGAGCTCGGGCTGACCCGCAGCCTCGCCGTCGGCTACGAGCTGTCCCCGCGGGGCGCGGCGTACCGCGACGGGCGCGTCAGGGAGGATGGGGGGTGATGAGACCGCACGCCGTCGCCCTCGCCTTCCGCGCCGTCGCCCTCGCCGAGGCCTGCTCCTGGGTGGGCCTGCTGTTCGGCATGTTCGTGAAGTGGGTCCTCGCGACCTCCGAGCGCGGCGTGCAGATCTTCGGCCCGATCCACGGCGGGATCTTCGTCGCCTACGTGCTCGTGGCGCTGCTTGCCGCGCGGGTGCTCCGCTGGAACGCCCGCACCGCACTGCTCGCGCTCGCCGCCTCGGTACCGCCGCTGGCCACGCTCTGGTTCGACCGCTGGGCCACCCGCACCGGGCGGCTGCCGCTGCCGGAGCCCGTGCCGACCTCCTGACGCGGCGGCTCGCTACCGTTCCGGGTCATGCCCGAGCCCGTCCTGCCGTCCACCGCCCGCCAGCTGCTCGCCCGGGTGGCCCGCGTGCAGCGGGACGGGCGGGCGCCCAGCCTCGTCGCGGGCGTGGTCCGGGACGGCGGGCTGGCGTGGTCGGCCGGGCGCGGGGCGGTGCCCGAACCGCACACCGACGTCCAGTACCGGCTCGGCTCGATCAGCAAGACGGTCACCGCGGTCGCGGTGCTGCGGCTGCGCGACGAGGGCCGGCTGCACCTCGACGACCCGCTGGACCGGCACGTGCCCGGCACGCCGCTGGGCAGCCGCACCGTCGGGCAGCTGCTCGCGCACGTCGCCGGCGCGGCCGCGGAGAGCCCCGGCGGGTGGTGGGAGCGCACGCCGGGTGGTTCGCTGGCGGAGCTGGAGCTGCGCGAGGAGCACGTCGTCCTCGGTGCCGCGCGCCGGTTCCACTACTCCAACCTCGGCTTCGGTCTGCTCGGCGAGCTCGTCGCGCGCGCCCGGGGCCGGTCCTGGGAGGAGGTCGTCCGCGCCGAGGTGCTGGCGCCGCTGGGCATGAGCCGGACGACGCTGCGGCCGGTCGCCCCCGCCGCCGACGGCCACGCGGTGCACCCGTGGGCCGACGTCGTCCTCCCCGAGCCCGAGCACGACGCCGGCGTGATGGCGGCCGCCGGGCAGCTCTGGGCCACGCTGGCGGACCTCGCCCGCTTCGCGGTGTTCCTGCTCGGCGACACCGGTGACGTGCTCGATCCCGGGACGCTCGAGGAGATGACGGTGCCTGCCGGGGTGGACGCCTCCGCGCCGGGCTGGTCGTCCTACGGGCTGGGCCTGCAGGTGATGCGGGTCGACGGGCGGACGCTGGTCGGCCACGGCGGCTCTATGCCGGGCTTCCTCGCGGGCGTGTTCGTCGACCGCGAGGAGGGTGCCGGGGCGGTCTCGCTGGCCAATGCGACGAGCGGCCCCGAGCCGGTGGCGTTCGGGCTGCTGGCCGACCTGCGCGCCGCCGAGCCGCGGGTCGTCGACCCGTGGACGCCGTCACCGCCTCCCGTTCCGCTGGAGAGCCTCGGGGTCTGGTTCTGGGGCCCGGCGCCGCACGTGCTGCGCGCGCTGCCCGGGGGGCTGCTGCACCTGGGCCCGATGCCCGGCCGGGCCGGGCGGGCCAGCCGCTTCACCCGTGACGACGACGGCACCTGGGTCGGGCTGGACGGGTACTACGCCGGCGAGCCCCTGCGGATCGCCGACGACCACCTCGACCTCGGCACCTTCGTGTTCACCCGCACGCCCTACGACCCGGAGGCCCCGGTGCCCGGCGGGGTGGACGAGCGCGGCTGGCGGCACTGAGCGGCGGTCACCTCAGCGGTCGAAGGCGTCCAAGGTCGTCGTCACCACCGCGCCGTAGGCGACGTGCGGCACCAGGTCGCTGACCCAGTCGGTCGCCGACCAGGTGCGCGGGTCGGTGATGCCGAGCACGGTCATCGGGCCGTTGGTCGAGACGAGGACGCCGGCCGTGACGAGCAGCGTGCCGACCAGCGGCCGGGACCGGAAGCCGGCCGCCCGCACCAGCCCGACCAGGACACCCACGCCGACCCCCGCGACCAGCCCGGTCAGGGGGCCCAGCCCCTGCACCCGGTTCTGCCGCGTCGCGCCGTCCCCGGGGATCGGCACGTGTGCCTTCTCCGCCAGGGTCTCCACCGTCCGCTCGGGCGTGGAACTACTGGGCCGGCCGCGCACCGCCATGTCGAGGTACGTGACGGCGTTGAGCGCGGTGGTGCCGGCCGCGCCGGCGGCCGCCCCGCGCACCGCCCAGCCGAGCAGGCTGGTGCCCCCGTCGCCCGCCACGGCGTGGTGGTTCCTCACCGCGCGGCCCGCCGGGCCAACAGGAGGAGGCCCGCCACGAGACCGGCGGCGACGGCGCCGGCGGCCAGCCCCCAGGCGCGGACGCCACCGGCCGGCTCCGTGCCGGGGGCTCTGGGCTGCGGGCCGGCGGACCCGTCGCTGCCGGTGGCGGCCTGGAGCTCGGCCGCCAGCTCGGGTGCCCACGGCGCCGTGCCGCCGCACAGGTCGGCCGCCAGCTGCCCCTCGTCGAGGTCGGCCGACCGGGTGGCCAGGACGAGGAACGGACCGTCCCCGGCCAGCTCCAGCCCGCAGCTGGCCCCGGACGCCGCGGACACGACGCCCTGCTCCGCGGCCACGCTGCCCTTCCACACCGTGTCGACGGCGAAGACGTGCAGCGCGGGGTCGGTGCTGCTCGACCCGCCGCCCACCTCGCGGGACAGCAGCCGGCCGGTGAAGACGGCGTCGGCCCGCTCCACCTGCGCGGTCAGCGGTTCACCGGCGCAGCTGCACGCCGAGGCGGGGACGGCCAGGACCCACCCGGCCATCAGCAGCACCACCGCGGTGAGCAGGCAGGTCGTCGTCCGGCGCACGGCTCCGAGCGTGCTCCTGCGGGGTTGCCGGCACCAGTGGCGGCGGCGCGGGCGCACCCGCACCCTACCGGTGTGGACGACGTCGACGCCCGGCTCGAGCGAACGATCGAGGAGCTGCTCGACGACCGGCAGGCGGGCGCGTCGATCTGCCCCTCGGAGGCCGCCCGGGCCGTCGACCCTGACGACTGGCGGGAGCTGATGCCCGCCGCTCGCGCCGCTGCCGGGCGGCTGGCCGCCGCCGGCCGCGCGGAGGTGACCCAGCGGGGCGAGGTCGTGGACGTGCGGGTCGCTCGTGGTCCGGTCCGGGTGCGCCGGCCGGGGTAGCCGCCGTCGGTGATGACGCGGCCGCGTCCAGCGGTGGGTGGATGAGGATCTCGGTGCCGTCGGGGCGCCAGGTGCGCCATCGGCCGTCGGGTTGTCGTTCGATCCGGAAGCCGTGGTGGACCTTGGTGTGGTGCCGCTCGCAGAGCAGCGCGCTGTTCTCCAGGCTGGTCGGGCCGCCGTTGATCCACTCCAGGAGATGGTGGACGTCGCACCAGTGGGTGGGCGCGCCGCAGCCGGTGAACACGCAGCACCGGTCGCGGTGCTCGACCGCCCGGCGCAGGTGCGCGGTGACCACCCGTTTCTCCCGGCCCAGGTCCAGCGGCGCGCCGTCGGGGCCCAGCACGATCCGGGACACCGCGCCGTCGCAGGCCAGCCAGCGGGCCCGGGCCGCGGAGACGGTGGCGCCGAAGCCGAGCTCGGCGGTGTGCCGGCCGGTGCCCGGGCCGGCGAGGTCGGGCAGGTCGATCCGGACCACCAGGTGTGGCTTCACCGTCCGCAGCACCGGCAGGCCGCCGGTGGCCAACTGGTTGTCGCAGAGCTGGACCAGGGCGTCGCCGAGTTGCTGGGCGCGGGTGCGGATGTCTCCGGCGCACCGGCCGGCCTGCACGATCGCCTCCAGCGCGGTCTGCAGCTTCTCCCCGCCGACGGCATCGAGCTCAAAGCGGCCGGTGATCGACCCGTCGGGGTGCTTGGCGATCGTCAGCGACCGGCCCACGGTGGGGTCCGGTTCGGCGCCGTCGGGCTCGAGGTGGGCCAGGTAGCGCCGCACCGCCTCGCCCAGGGCCGCGATCGGCTGCTCGACGGCCACCCGCGCGAGAACGGCGTCGGTCTCGGCGAGCTGCACTCCTGCCGCGGTGGCCGCGGCGCGCCGGTCCGCGCGGGTGATCGGGGCGACCACCGAGACCTGATCGGCGGTGATCTGTCCGGCGGCGAACCCGGCGGCCACCGCCGGCAGATGCTCCAGCGCCCTCGCATTCCGCACCAGGTGCCCCACCGAGGACGGCGAGAGCCCGGCGTGGCCGCGCAGCCAGGACTGCATGGTCTTGAGCCCGTCGTGTTCGGCGGCCCCGGTCCGCTCGCACTGCCGCACGGTGCGGGTGATCTCGGCGGCCAGCCGGTTCTGCGCCAGCAGCAACCGGCGCAACCGCTCCAGCAGCGCCGGACCGAACAACGGTGACAGGTCCGTGCCGGCGAGCCCGTCCAGTGCGACCGTCAGCTCGTCCACGACCACCTCCCAGCACGCTTCGATCAGGTGTTCGAAGTCTACCGCGGCACGCACGAGCCGGCGGAGCGAATCCACAGGTCAGGACCCTGTCCACAGATCGCGCGGACGGGTTGACAGCACCGATCACTCGGTCCCGGCGGCGCGTTCCAGCAGCGGGCCCATCCGGTGGTCGACCAGCCGGCGCAGCGCCAGGGCGGTGTCCGTGCGCTGCACGCCGGGGATGGCCAGCACCCGCTCGGTGATCCGCCACAGGTCGTCGGCGTCGGTGGCCACCACCCGCACCAGCAGGTCGGCGACGCCGGAGAGCGCCGTCACCTCGAGCACCTCCGGGATGTGGGCGAGCGCGTCGCCGACGTCGGCCAGGCTGCGCTGCACCACCTGCACCGTCACGTAGGCGCCGAGGCGGTAGCCGAGGGCCTCCGGGTGGACCCGCGCCTCGTACGGGGCGAGCGCGCCGCTGCTCTCCAACCGGGTCAGCCGCGCCTGCACGGTGTTGCGCGCCAACCCGAGTCGCTGCGACAGCGCCATCACGGTCGCGCGCGGGTCCTCGGACAGGGCCTGCAGCAGGCGGGCGTCGGTGGCGTCTACGGCCGGCACGGTGCTCAGTCTGACATGTGAGGACGTCCTAGTACCGAGCAATCTGCGCACTCGACGGGATCCCTCTTGCGCATGCCGCAGGAGCGGTGATCTTCTCGCGGGGACGGGAGTCGTGCCACGATGTGTGAGTGGCGCCACACCCCGGTGCCACGAGACGTCCAGTACCGCCCGTTCCGGCGACCCCGGGCAGCGGCCGACGGCGAGGAGAGACGTGTGTCCGTGTCGAGCGTGACCACCGAGGTGGTCGATCCGGTACCCGGTGCCGGAGCGCCCCACCTGCCGCAGCAACCCGACCTCGTCCAGCTCCTGACGCCGGAAGGCGAGCGGGTCGAGCACCCGGAGTACTCCCTCGACATCGGACCCGACGAGCTGCGCGGCCTGTACCGCGACCTGGTGCTCGTGCGCCGGTGGGACGTCGAGGCCACGGCCCTGCAGCGCCAGGGCGAGCTGGGCATCTGGGCGTCGCTGCTCGGGCAGGAGGCCGCCCAGATCGGCGCCGGCCGGGCGATGCAGCCCGACGACACGGCGTTCCCCACCTACCGGGAGCACGGCGTCGCCTGGACCCGCGGCGTCGACCCGCTGCACGTGATCAGCCTGTTCCGCGGCGTCGACAACGGCGGCTGGGACCCGGTCGCCACCGGCTTCAACCTGTACACCGTCGTCATCGGCGCGCAGTGCCTGCACGCCACCGGGTACGCGATGGGCCTGCAGCGCGACGGCGCCGAGACCGCCGCGCTGGCCTTCCTCGGCGACGGCGCGACCAGCCAGGGTGAGGTCAACGAGGCCATGATCTGGGCGGCGAGCTTCTCCGCGCCCGTCGTCTTCTTCTGCCAGAACAACCAGTACGCGATCAGCGTCCCGCTCGAGCGACAGTCCCGGGTGCCGCTCTACCAGCGCGCCGCCGGGTTCGGCTTCCCCGGCGTCCGGGTCGACGGCAACGACGTCCTCGCCGTCCTGGCGGTCACCCGCGCGGCGCTGGCCGCCGCCCGCGACGGCCAGGGGCCGACGTTCATCGAGGCGTTCACCTACCGGATGGGCGCGCACACCACCTCCGACGACCCCACCCGCTACCGGCTGGCCAGCGAGCTGGAGGAGTGGAAGCTGCGCGATCCGATCGCCCGGCTCAAGGCGCACCTGTCGCGCTCCGGCGCCGTCGACCACGACTTCTTCGACGCGGTCGAGGCCGAGGCCGACGAGCTGGCCCACCGGATCCGCACCGGCACCGTCGAGATGCCCGACCCGCCGGGGACGGCGATCTTCGACCGGGTGTACGCCGAGCAGACCCCGCACCTCGCCGCCCAGCAGGCGGAGTTCGAGGCCTACCAGGCGAGCTTCGAGGGAGGGGAGGAGCGATGAGCCAGGTCCTCACGATCGGCAAGGCGCTCAACCTCGGATTGCGCCGGGCCATGGAGGACGACGCGAAGGTCGTGCTCATGGGCGAGGACATCGGCCGGCTCGGCGGTGTCTTCCGGATCACCGACGGCCTGCAGAAGGACTTCGGCGAGGACCGCGTCGTCGACACCCCGCTGGCCGAGGCCGGCATCCTCGGCACCGCCGTCGGCCTGGCCATGCGCGGCTACCGGCCGGTCTGCGAGATCCAGTTCGACGGGTTCGTCTTCCCTGCCTACAACCAGATCGTCACCCAGGTGGCCAAGATCCATGCCCGCTCGCGCGGGAAGCTGGCGATGCCGATCGTCATCCGCATCCCCTTCGGTGGCGGCATCGGTGCGGTCGAGCACCACAGCGAGAGCCCCGAGGCGTACTTCGCGCACACCCCCGGCCTCAAGGTCGTGGCGGTGAGCAACCCGGTCGACGCCTACTGGGGGATCCAGCAGGCGATCGCCCACCCCGACCCGGTCGTCTTCCTCGAGCCGAAGCGCCGCTACTGGGAGAAGGCCGAGGTCGACACCGACGGCACGCCCGCGCCGCTGTTCTCCTCCCGGGTGGTCCGCGGCGGCGACGACGTGACCGTGCTCGCCTACGGTCCGATGGTGAAGACCGCGCTGCAGGCGGCGGAGGCGGCCGCCGAGGAGGGGCGCTCGCTCGAGGTCGTCGACCTGCGCACGCTCTCCCCGCTCGACCTGGACCCGGTCTACGACTCCGTCCGGCGCACCGGCCGCTGCGTCGTCGTGCACGAGGCGCCGCTGACCCTCGGGCTCGGCGCCGAGATCGCCGCTCGGGTCACCGAGACCTGCTTCCACTCGCTGGAGGCGCCGGTGCTGCGCGTGGGCGGCTACGACACCCCGTACCCGCCGTCGAAGCTGGAGGAGGAGTACCTCCCCGACCTCGACCGCGTGCTCGACACCGTCGACCGCGCGATGGGGTTCTGAGGATGGGGGAGCTCCGGCAGTTCAAGCTGCCCGACGTCGGCGAGGGGCTGACCGAGGGCGAGATCCTGCACTGGCTGGTCGCCGTCGGCGACACGGTCACGATCAACCAGCCGCTGTGCGAGGTGGAGACGGCCAAGGCCGCCGTCGAGCTGCCCTCGCCGTGGGCGGGCACGGTCACCGCGCTGCTGCACGAGGCCGGCGAGACGGTCGACGTCGGGACGCCGATCATCACGATCGACATCGGTGGCGAGGCGCCGAGCGCGCCCACCCCGGCCCCGGCGGGGGACGCCGCCGCCGAGCCCGCCGCCGGCCTGATCGGGGGCGCCGCGCCCGGTGGCCGGACGGCGGTGCTGGTCGGCTACGGCCCGCGCACGACCGAGGCCCGCCGACGCCCGCGCCGCGCCGTGCACTCGCCCGCCGGCCCGGCGCCGCTGGCCGGGTCCACCGACGACGCGCACGGCACCCCGCTGCTCACCACCGCGCCCGACGCCCGCACCAAGCCGGTGCGGCACGGCGGGCTGGAGGTCGGCCGGGCCGCCGAGGCGCACGCCGCGGTCGAGGAGGCGGCGACCGCGCTGGTCGCCCAGCCCGGGCGGGGGCGGGCGCGGCCGCTGGCCAAGCCGCCGGTGCGCAAGCTGGCCAGGGACCTCGGCGTCGACCTGACCACGCTGACCGGCAGCGGCGCGGGCGGGGTCATCACCCGCGCCGACGTCGAGGCGGCGGCCGGCGGGGCGGCTCCGGCCGCGGCGCCCGCGACGGTCCTCCACCGGACCTCCGGCGCCGAGAGTCCGCACGGGGAGCAGCGGATCCCGATCAAGGGGGTCCGCAAGCACACCGCGGCGGCGATGGTGGCCAGCGCGTTCACCGCGCCGCACGTCACCGAGTTCCTGACCGTCGACGTCAGCCGGATGACGAAGCTGCGTGAGCGGCTGGCCGCCCGGCCGGAGTTCGCCGGTCTCAAGGTCAGCCCGCTGCTGTTCGTGGCCAAGGCGCTGCTGCTCGCCGTCGGCCGGCACCCGATGGTGAACAGCTCCTGGGACGAGGCCGCGCAGGAGATCGTCGTCCACGGGCAGGTGAACCTGGGCATCGCCGCCGCCACCCCGCGCGGCCTGATCGTGCCCAACGTCAAGGACGCCGGCCGGCTGACGCTGACCGAGCTGGCCGCGGCCCTGGCCGAGCTGACCGAGACGGCGCGGGCAGGGCGGACGGCCCCGGTGGACATGACCGGCGGCACGATCACGATCACCAACGTCGGGGTGTTCGGCGTCGACACCGGGACCCCGATCCTCAACCCCGGCGAGTCGGCGATCCTGGCCTTCGGTGCCGTCCGCGAGATGCCGTGGGTGCACAAGGGCAAGGTGAAGCCGCGGCAGGTGACGCAGCTGGCGCTGTCGTTCGACCACCGGATCATCGACGGGGAGCTGGGCAGCCGGTTCCTGGCCGACGTCGGCGCGCTGCTGTCCGACCCCGGCACCGCGCTGGCCTTCTGAGCGCATGACCGATCTGCAGCGGCTGCTCGACTTCGCCGAGCGCTCCGCGGTGCCCGGCGGGTTCGGCTTCCTCGGCGCCGACGGGCAGGTGTTCGCCGACCGTCCGCTGATGACCTTCATCACCGCGCGCAAGACGCACGTCTTCGGGCTGGCCCACCTGCTGGGCCGGCCCGGGGCGGGCGAACTGG
The DNA here is from genome assembly GCF_051383655.1 of Geodermatophilus sp. CPCC 205761. Taxonomy (NCBI): domain Bacteria; kingdom Bacillati; phylum Actinomycetota; class Actinomycetes; order Geodermatophilales; family Geodermatophilaceae; genus Geodermatophilus; species Geodermatophilus sp. CPCC 205761. The sequence goes on along the minus strand of NZ_JALPKQ010000007.1, from coordinate 82,220 downwards.
TCCGTCACGGCGTCGAGGCGCTGACCGACGGGCCCCTGCGCGACCGCGAGCACGGCGGCTGGCGGGCCACGGCCGAGGACGACACGAAGTCCGCGTACGTGCACGCCTTCGTCGTCCTCGCGGGGGCCACGGCCACCGCGGTCGGCGACCCGGGCGGCCGGGCGCTGCTCGACGAGGCCCTCGACGTCTGGCAGACCCGGTTCTGGGACGACGCACCCGGGCTGGCGGTCGAGGAGTGGGACGCCGGCTGGACCGAGCTGTCGGAGTACCGGGGCGTCAACGCGAACATGCACGGAGTCGAGGCCTCGCTGGCCGCCGCCGACGCGCTCGGCGAGGACTCGATGGCCGCGCAGCTGCGCGCCCAGGCGCTGCGCACCACCGAGCGGGTGCTGCACGGCTGGGCGCGGGATCGCGACTGGCGGCTGCCCGAGCACTTCACCCCCGGGTGGACGCCGCTGCCCGAGTACAACCGCGACGACCCCGCGCACAAGTTCCGGCCGTTCGGCGTGACGATCGGGCACCAGTTCGAGTGGTCCCGGCTCGCCCTGCACGTGCGGGCGGTGACCTCCGAGCCCCCGCCGTGGCTGCTGGAGGACGCCGTCGGGCTGTTCGACGCCGCCGCCGAGCGGGGCTGGGCCGCCGACGGGCACGACGGTTTCCCGTACACCCTCGACTGGGACGACCGCGTTGTCGTCGGCGCCCGCATGCACTGGGTGCTGTGCGAGGCGATCGCCGCGGCCGCGGTGCTCGCCGAGGTCACCGGCGAGGAGCGGTACCGGGACCTCGCCCGGCGGTGGCGGGAGCACGGGGAGGAGCGGTTCGCCGATCCGGTCACCGGCAGCTGGCACCACGAGCTGGCGCCGACCGGGGAGGTGACGTCGGGGACCTGGGACGGCCAGCCCGACGCCTACCACCTCACCCAGATGCTGCTGCTGTCCGAGGGCCGGCCGGTGCGGGGGAGCGTGGCGGCCGCCCTGCGCTGACGTCCGGACTCGCGGCGGCTCCTCCGCGACGTGTCCGGGCCGGACGGCGTGGGTAGGTGGTGCACGACCGAGTCCCCGAGACAGAGGAGAACCCGTGGCCAGCGTGCAGGAAGCCATCGACGTCGATGTCCCGATCCGGGTCGCCTACGACCAGTGGACGCAGTTCGAGACCTTCCCGCAGTTCATGGGCGGGGTCGAGCGGATCACCCAGCTCGACGCCACGCACACCCACTGGGTCACCAGCATCGACGGCGTGAAGCGGGAGTTCGACGCCGAGATCACCGAGCAGCGCCCCGAGGAGCGGGTGGCCTGGACCAGCACCAGCGGCGAGGCCAAGCACGCCGGCGTGGTGACCTTCCACCGGCTCGACGACGCGAAGACCCGCGTGATGATCCAGATCGACTGGGAGCCCGAGGGGCTCGTGGAGAAGGCCGGCGCGGCCCTCGGCTTCGACGACCGGCAGGTCAAGGCCGACGCCAAGCGGTTCAAGGAGTTCATCGAGAGCCGCGGCACCGAGACCGGTGCCTGGCGCGGCGAGGTGTCCCGCCCCGACCAGCCGTAGGAGCACGCCCCTGCCCGCCCGCCGGTCGACGGCGGACCGGGCGGCGAGGCCGGACACGAAGACGGCGCCCGCTCCCTTCTGCAGGGAACGGGCGCCGTCGTCCGGTGGCCGGCTACTCGGCGTCGAGGTCCTGCTCGACGAGGCCGGCGATCTGCTCGAGCACGGCCGGGTCGTCGCTGGTGACGACGACCTCCATGCCCTTCTTGGCGCCGAGAGTCATGATCATCAGGGGCGAGCCGGCGTCCACCGGGGCGCCGCCGGCGGTGGCCAGGGTGACCGGCACCCCGGCCTTGCCGACGGCCTCGGCGATGAGCGCGGCCGGGCGGGCGTGCAGCCCGACGCGCGACCCGACGGTGACGACTTGACTGGGCATGGAGTTTCTCCTCGCTCCGGGGACGGTGGTGGGTCTGTAGCCCGCCAGGTCAGGCGCGAACCGGCGGGGTGTGCGCGGGGACGTGGGCGTGCTGCAGGTCGACGGCGTCCTCGGGGACCTCCTCGGTCTTGCGGCGGCCGATGCTCTTGGCGATCGTCACGGCGAGGGCGCCGACGATCGTCCCCACGACGAGGGCGACCACGAACACCAGCACGTTGCTCATCGCGAAGAACACGAAGATGCCGCCGTGGGGAGCTCGCAGTTCGACGCCGCTGGCCGCCACGATGGCGCCGGTGGTGGCGCCGCCCAGCATCATCGACGGGATGACCCGCAGCGGGTCGGCCGCGGCGAACGGGATGGCACCCTCGGAGATGAAGGACAGGCCCAGCAGCCAGGCGGCCTTGCCCTGGTCGCGCTCGGCGGGGGTGTACAGCTTCGGGCGGATCGCCGTGCTCAGCGCCATCGCCAGCGGCGGGACCATGCCCGCGGCCATGACCGTGGCCATGATGATCAGCGAGCCGCTGGTCTGCGAGGCCAGGCCCGCGGTGGCGAACAGGTAGGCCGCCTTGTTGACCGGGCCGCCCAGGTCGAAGCACATCATCAGGCCGAGGATGATGCCCAGCAGGATGGCGGAGCTCCCGCTGAGGCCGTTGAGCCAGTTGCCCAGTCCCTCGACGGCGGCGGCCAGCGGGCGGGCGAGGAAGACGGCCATGATGCCGCTGGAGATCAGCGTGGCGAGCAGCGGGATGATCACGACCGGCTGCAGGCCGCGGACCCCGGCGGGCAGCTTCCAGCGGCCGATCCAGAGCGCGGCGAACCCGGCGATGATGCCGCCCACGAGACCACCGAGGAAGCCGGCGTCCAGGGTGACGGAGACCGCGCCGATGACGAAGCCGGGGACGATGCCGGGGCGGTCGGCGATCGCGTAGGCGATGTAGCCGGCCAGCGCCGGGACCAGGAAGCCGAACGCGGCCTGGCCGAGGACGGTGCAGATCGCGCCGAGGTAGCCCCAGAAGCCGTCGTTGAGGCCCTCGACGCCGGGGGCGCTGGGCAGGTTGAGGAACGAGTTGTTCTGCAGCCAGCTGAGGGCGTAGCTCTGGCCCTCGACATCGGGGTTCGGGGTGACGATCTGGTAGCCGCCGAACAGGAAGCCCAGGGCGATGAGCAGGCCGCCGGCCGCCACGAACGGGATCATGTAGCTGACGCCGGTCAGCAGCCAGCGGCGGATCTCCGCGCCGGTGCTGGGGCCGCCCGCGGACGACGCGGCGGCCGCCTCTCCCGCGGCGCCGTCACCGGGCACCCGGCGGGCGTTCGGGTCGTCCGCGGCGGCGAGCGCCTCGCGGATCATGACGTCCGGCTCGTTGATCGCCCGCTTGGTGCCCGACTGGACGAGCGCCTTGCCCGCGAACCGGTCGCGGTCCTTGACCCCCACGTCGACGGCGAAGATGACCGCGTCGGCGTTCCGGATGACCTCCGGGGCGAGCGGGGTGGAGCCGGAGGACCCCTGCGTCTCCACGTGCAGGTCGATCCCGGCGGCCTGCGCCGCGGCGGTGAGCTTGTCGGCGGCCATGTAGGTGTGCGCGATGCCGGTCGGGCAGGCGCTGACGACGACCAGGCTGCGCCGGCCGGCGGCCTGCGGCTGGGCCGCGGGCGCCGGGGTGGGCGCGGGCGCACCGGCGGGGGACCCCACGGGCGCGGCCGCGGGCTCCGGGGCCACGACCTCCTGCACCAGGGCGACCACCTCGGCGTCGGAGCCGGCGGCCCGGAGCGAGGCGACGAACTCCGGCCGCACCAGCGCCCGGGCCAGCGCCGTGAGCAGGGTCAGGTGGTCGGCGTCGCCGTGGGCCGGCGCGGCGATGAGGAAGACCAGGTCGGCCGGGCCGTCGGGGGCACCGAAGTCGACCTTGGGCGAGAGCCGGGCGAAGGCCAGCGACGCCTCGGTCACCGACTCCGATCGGCAGTGCGGGATGGCGATGCCGCCGGGCAGGCCGGTGGCCGCCTGGGCCTCGCGGGCCAGCGCGTCGTCGGCCAGGCCGTCGGCGCTGGTCGCGCGTCCGTCGCCGGCGACGAGCGCGGCCAGCCGGCGCACGACCGTGCTCTTGTCGGCACCCAGGTCGGCGTCGAGCGCGACCAGGTCAGGGGTGATCAAGGCGGGCATGGATGGGACCTCTCCGGAGGCGTCAGCGGACGTCGCGGCCGGCGGCCGGGACGGCGGAGCGGGGCGGTGCGGGGGTGGTGCTCGGTGCTGCCGCGGGGACGGGCCCCGAGACGGCGGTGACCTCGACGGCGGTTCGGTCGACCTGGGCCGGCGTCGGGACGGCGGATCCGGGCAGGGACGCGCTCGCCGCCCCGTAGGCGACGGCGGAGCGCAACCGGTCCGGCGCCTCGGCGCCGGCCAGGTCGGCCAGCAGGTGACCGGCCAGGCTGCAGTCGCCGGCGCCGACCGTGCTGCGGACGGCGATCGGCGGGGGGAGGGCCGACCACACGCCGTCGGCGCAGGACAGCAGCGCGCCGTCCGCCCCGAGGGTGAGCAGCACCTCGCCGACGCCGCGCTCGTGCAGCGTGGCGACGGCGGCCAGGGCGGCGTCCCGGTCTGCGGTCAGCTCGGCCTCGCTGGCGCCGGTCAGCTGGGCCAGTTCCTCGGAGTTCGGCTTGAGCAGGTCCGGCGCGGCGTCCGGGCCGGCGGCCAGCAGGGCCAGCAGGGGCGCCTCGGAGGTGTCGACGGCGACCTTGGCGCCGGTGTCCCGCAGCGAGCGGACCAGGTCGGCGTACCAGTCCACCGGCGTGCCCGGCGGCAGTGACCCGGACAGCACCACCCAACGGGCGCCCGCGGCGTGCTCGTGGAGGACCGCGGTCAGCCGGGCCCGGGTGGCGTCGTCCAGCGCCGCACCGGGCTCGTTGAGCTTGGTGGTCGTGCCGTCGGGCTCGGCCAGCGTGTAGTTGGTGCGCACCGGGGCCTCCACCGGCACCGCGGCCAGCGGCAGGCCCAGCCGGTGCAGCGCGGCGACGATCGGGTCGTCGTCCGCGGCGGGGAGCACGGTGACGACGTCCCCGCCGGCCGCGGCCACCGCCCGGGCGACGTTGACCCCCTTGCCGCCCGGCTCGGTGGAGCTCGGCGCGAGCCGGGCGACGCTCCCGCGCTCGAGCCGGCCGGGGAGGGCCAGCGTGCGGTCCAGGCTCGGGTTGGCGGTCAGCGTGACGATCCGGCCGCCGTTCATGCGACCACGACCTCGACGCCGGCGTCCTCGAGCCGGACCACGAGCGCCGGGTCGACGTCGGCGTCAGTGACCAGCACGTCGACGTCGGCGGGGGCGGCGAACCGGACCAGGTGCTCGCGGCCGAGCTTGCTGCTGTCGGCGAGGACGACCACCCGCTGCCCGGCGCGGATCATGGCCCGCTTGACCGACGCCTCGGCCTCGTCGGGCGTGCTGAAGCCGTGGTCGGCCGTGATGCCGTTGGCCCCGAGGAAGGCGACGTCGACCCGCAGGTCGGCGAGGGTGGAGATCGCCTGCTCGCCGACCGCGCACTGGGTGAGGCCGCGGACCCGGCCGCCGACGACGTGCAGGGAGACGCCGGGCATGGTGCTCAGGCGGGCGGCCAGCGGCACGGAGTGGGTGGCCACGAACAGCCGGCGGTCGCCGGGCAGCAGTTCGGCGAGGGCGGCGGTGGAGCTGCCGCCGTCGAGCAGCAGGCTGCCGTCGGCGCCCGGTAGAAGATCGAGGGCGGCCGCGGCGATCTTGCGCTTCTGCTCGCCGCGCGTGCCGTGCCGCTCGCTGAGGGCCGTCTCCACGTAGGTGAGCGCCCCCGCGGGCACCGCGCCGCCGTGCACCCGGCGCAGCATGCCGGCCCGCTCCAGGACGGCGAGGTCGCGCCGCACCGTCTCCGTGGTCACCCCGAACTCCTCGGCCAGCGCGGTCACCGCGACGCGGCCACGATCAGCCACCAGCCCGGCGATCGCCTGCTGGCGTTCCTCTGCGTACACCGTCCACCCCCTCAGCTATGCCCGTTTGTGTGGCTTTGCAGTTGTGATGCTGTTGTTCTACGTGTGATCCGTTGACAAGTCAACACTTTTCGGTGACGGTGGTCACCGGAGGACGCCGGTGTCCGTCCGCTCCTGACCACCTCGGCCCTAGGCAGGTACCCATGTCCACCGCTCCTGGCACCACGGCTCCCTCCGTCGGCTCCGGCCCGGTCGTGCTGCCCGGCACCCCCGTCGTGCCCGGCGTCGCGTTCGGCCCGGTGATCCGCCCCTCGGGCGCGGTGCGCCTGCCCGCCGACGAGGGTGTGGTCGTCCCCGAGGAGGAGCGGGCGGGGGAGCGGGAGCGCTTCGTCGCCGCCGCCGACGTGGTCGCCGACCGGCTCGCCCAGCGGGCCTCGGTCGCCACCGGGGTCAGTGCCGAGGTGCTGAGCACCACGGCCGGGCTGGCCCGGGACCGGGGGCTGCTGTCGGCCGTCGAGCAGCGGATCGACGCCGGAGCGCCGGCCGCGGTGGCGACCGTGCAGGCCGCCCAGCAGTTCGTCGAGCTGTTCACCAGCCTCGGCGGGCTGATGGCCGAGCGGGTCACCGACGTGCGCGACATCCGCGACCGGATCGTCGCCCAGCTCACCGGGCAGGGCGAGCCCGGCGTGCCCAGCCCCGAGGTGCCGTCGGTGCTCCTCGCCGACGACCTCGCGCCGGCCGACACCGCCGGTCTCGACCCGGCGCGGGTGATCGGGCTGGGTACCCGGCTCGGTGGCACGACGAGCCACACCGCGATCATCGCCCGCCAGCTCGGCCTGCCCTGCGTGGTCGCGATCGCCGACCTCGAGGACGTCCCCGCGGGTGCGACCGTCCTGCTCGACGGCGACCGCGGCACGGTGACCATCGACCCCGACCCCGAGGAGGCGCAGGCGCGCGTCGCCGCCGCCCGGCTGGCCACCGAGGCGCTGGCCGGCTACCGGGGGCCGGGCCGCACGCGCGACGGCGTGGCGGTCAAGGTGCTGGCCAACGTCCAGGACGGCGCCGGGGCCCGGGCGGCCGCCGCGGCGCACGCGGAGGGGGTCGGCCTGCTGCGCACCGAGCTCGCCTTCCTCGGCCGTGCGGAGGAGCCCTCCGTCGACGAGCAGGCCCGCGGCTACGCCGACGTCTTCACCGCGTTCGAGGGACGGCGGGTCGTCGTCCGCACCCTGGACGCGGGGTCGGACAAGCCGCTGGCCTTCGCCACGCCGCCGGACGAGGCGAACCCCGCGCTCGGCGTCCGCGGCCTGCGGGTGGCCCGTCGTGACCCCGGCCTGCTCGAGCGGCAGCTCGACGCGATCGCCGAGGCCGCGCGGTCGACCGGCGCGCAGCCGTGGGTCATGGCCCCGATGGTCGCGACGGTCGGTGAGGCGGCGGACTTCGCCCGGCAGGTGCGCGACCGCGGGCTGGTCCCCGGCGTCATGATCGAGGTGCCCTCGGCCGCGCTGATGGCCGACCGGCTGTTCCGGCACGTCGACTTCCTGTCGATCGGCACCAACGACCTGTCGCAGTACGCCCTCGCCGCCGACCGGCTCTCGGCCGACCTCGCCGACCTGACCGACCCGTGGCAGCCGGCGCTGCTCGCCCTGGTGCAGCTGACCGCCGCGGCGGGCGCCCGCGCCGACCGGCCGGTCGGGGTCTGTGGCGAGGCGGCGGCCGACCCCCTGCTCGCCTGCGTCCTCGTCGGCCTCGGCATCACCTCGCTGTCCTGCGCGGCGTCGTCGATCCCCGGCGTGGGTGCCCGGCTGGCCGGCGTCGACCTGGCCGACTGCCAGGCGGCCGCGGAGGCGGCGCTGGCCACCGACGACCCGCAGGCCGCTCGGGCCGCGGCGCGGGCGGTGCTGGCCGGCGGATGAGGCGGATCTCACCCTCCAGGGTGAAGGTCCCTCGCCGTGGCGGGCTCGTTTCCTGGCTTTCTTCGGAATACTCTGGCTCTCACCTGCATTGCAGAGGGTGTAGGGACACGAACCGAAGAGAGAAGGCAGCGGAGATGAACAGCGTGACGGCGAGCTGGCGGCAGCGTCGGCAGGCGGCCCGGACGCGGCGGGCGCTGGACCGCGCCCTCGCGCGGAGCAGCAGCCCGGCCATGCGCGACGAGCTGCTCACCATGGCGAACGGCAGCGGCTTCCTCGCCCGCTGAGCGCCACGACACCGCGCGACCCCGGCCTCCGTCCGACGGAGACCGGGGTCGCTTGCGTCCGGCCCCCTGCAGGGTCCCGACGCGAGCGGTGGGGGTGGGGGGCCCTTCTCAGTGCAGTCCGTGGACGACGGCGTGCCCCCTCCCGCGGCTGATCATCACGCGGTTGACCGGCAGCGTGACGACGAACGCCACCGCCAGCGCCCCGGCCAGCGTCAGCCAGAACAGCGCGCTGGTGAGGCCGGCCTCCATCGCGCCCGGGACGGCGAGGATGACGGCGTTGTCCACGATCTCCATCACCGCGATGGACAGGGTGTCGGCCGCCAGGGCGATGCGCACGGCCCGCCGGAACGGCAGTCCGGCCCGCAGCACCCCTCGCATGGTCAGCGCGTAGCCGAAGACGAACGCCAGGGCCACCGCCAGGGCGACGGTCGCGCCGTCCGACAGCCCCAGCGACGTCCCGATCACCATGCCCAGCACCTCGCCGATGGCGCAGCCGGTGAGGCAGTGCAGCGTCGCCGCGGCGGCCATCGCCCACGAGGCGGGCGCGGGCGCTCCGGCGTGCTCCTGGTGTGCTGTCGTCTGCATCGGAGTGCCTCCCTGCGTGTCCCATACCCCCATGGGGTATGGAACACGTTGTACTCCTCGGCGGTGCCGGGAGCAAGAGGCGGTCCCGCCCTGCGGTCCCCCCTTGGGGGTGGACGGCTCAATCCGCCGGCCCGGGCTGCCGATGGGCGCCGTGAGATCGGAACCGGGCGGATCCGCCGTCCGCGCGGCGGTCACCGGTGCAGAAGGGGTGGAGGCGATGAGCGCACACCTGCCCGCGGAGCCCCGCGAGACCTCCGGGGCGACCACCGCGCTGGTGCTCGGGTACGTCCGTGCCAGGGGCGGGGACGCCGCCGTCGAGGCGGTCCTCGGCCGCGCCGGTGTGCCGCACACCGCCGAGGATCTCGCCCGCCCGTCGTACTGGACCAGCTACGACACCCGGATCCGGCTGTTCGCCGCCGCGACCGAGGTGCTCGGCGACCCGGAGACGATGTTCCGGGTGGGGCGCGAGGCGCTCGGCCACGGCCTGAACCCCGCGGTGGTGCTGCTCGTGCGCGCGATGGGCTCGCCGCGGCAGGTCTACCGGCAGCTGCCCCGGGCGGTCGCGAAGTTCTCCACCACGTCGACGATGGAGATCCTGGAGGCCGGGGCCGGCCACGCGACGGTCCGGCTCACCCTCCTCCCCGGCTACGAGCACTCACGGCTCGACTGCGCCTACGCGCAGGGCCTGATCAGCATGGTGCCCTCCGTCTTCGGGCTGCCCCCGGCCGAGCTGCTGCACAGCGCGTGCCAGTCCGACGGCGAGCCTTCCTGCCTCTACCACCTGCGCTGGCAGCACCGTCGCCGGCTGCGCCGGGGCCGGCTCGCCGTCGCCCCCGAGCTGGACGCGCTGCGCGACCAGCTGCGCATCCTCCAGTCCGCCGCCGCCGACCTCGTCGGCAGCGACGACGTCGACTCGGCCCTGCAGCGCATCGTGGCCCGTGCGGCCGAGGCGGTGCTGGCTCCCGGCCACGTCCTCGCCGTCACCGACCCCGGCGGGGGACCGGCCCTCGTGCGCAGCGCCGGCCTGCCCTCCGCGGAGGTCGACGGGCTCGCGGCCGACCTGCTGGCAGGTGCGGACCCCGGTCCCAACGTGGTCGCCGTCGACGTGGCCTCGGCCCGCCGTGTGCACGGCCGCCTGGCCGCGGTCTACCGCCCCGGCGACGGCGCGCTCGGGCACGAGCGGAGCATGCTCGCCGCCTATGCCGGCCACGCGGCCGCCGCGCTCGACCTGCTCTTCGCGCTGGAGAGCTCCCGGCAGGAGGCACACCGCGCCGGGGCGCTGCTCGCCGTGGCCCACGAGCTGGCCCAGACCGAGGACGCCGCCGCCGTCTGCCGGGTGGTCGCCGAGGCGCTGCCACGGATCGTCGGCTGCGACAACGGCGCGATGATGCTGTGGGAACCGGCCGCCGGCTCCCTGGTGACCGCGGCCGCCGCCGGCCACGTCGGCGCCCAGCGCGAGCTGCTGCTGGCCACCTCGCTGTCGGCGGAGGACACCCCGGAGCTGGTGGACATGCTCACCCACCGCGAGCCCCTCTTCCTGAACCCGGCGACGGCCGGCCCCGTCCTCGCCGAGCTGCTGACCCGGCTGGAGGTCGGCCGGGCGGTGGCCGTTCCGCTGCTGGCCGGCCGCACCTTCCTCGGGGTGGCGACCGCGAGCTGGGCGCCCGGCCACGTCCCGCCTCGGCTGGACGGCGACGCGCTGGCGCGGCTGCGTGGTGTCGGGGACCAGGCGGCGACGGCCCTGCAAAAGGCCCGCCTCCTGGAGACCGTCCGCCACCAGGCCACTCACGACGCGCTCACCGGGCTGCCCAACCGGGCCCTCTTCCTCGACCGGCTCGGCACGGCGCTGGCCACGACGCGACCCGACCAGCACGTGGCCGTGCTCTTCTGCGACCTCGACCGGTTCAAGGCGGTCAACGACACGCTCGGGCACGCGGCCGGCGACGAGCTGCTCCGCCAGGTGGCCGCGCGGCTGCGCGCCGCCGTCCGCCCGGGGGACACCGTGGGCCGGCTGTCCGGCGACGAGTTCGCCGTCATCCTGCCCGGCCTCGGCCGGCCCGAGGACGCCGACCGGGTGGTCGCGCGGGTGCTCGGCTGCTTCGACGAGACGTTCCGGCTCGACCGCACCGACGCCGCCGTCGGCACGAGCATCGGCGTCGCCGTGCACAGCGGGGAGTGGGGAACGGCGGACGTCCTGCTGCGCGCCGCGGACGCGGCGATGTACCGGCACAAGCACGTCGGCCGCGACGGTCCCGAGCCCGCCGAGGGCTGAGGACCCCGCGACTCAGCTGCGCAGGCGGGCCCGCAGGGCGGCCTGCTCGCCGGGCCCGAAGCCGTGCCCGGTCAGCCACCCGACCGGACCGCCGTGCCGCTCGTCGAGCAGCGCGAGCAGCCGGTCCATCGTCTCGGCGCGCGGGGTGTGGACGGCGACGTCGCGCCGCTCCATGTCCTCGGCGTAGGTAGGCGAGGCGGCGAGCTTGGCGACCAGGGCGTCGATGACCGTGGCGGTCAGGGCGTAGTCGGCGACGATCTCCTCGTGCGGTACGCCGGCCACCGCCAGGGCGAACATCACCACCACGCCGGTGCGGTCCTTGCCGGCCGCACAGTGCACGACGGAGGCGCCGTCCGGGGTGGCGGCCAGGGCGCGCAGCGCGCCGAGCACGTTCTCCGGCCGGTGCGCGAGGTACCCGAGGTACGAGCGCACGGCCGGCGGCTCGGCCTCGTCGTCCGCCGCCACCTGCCGGGGCAGCAGGGACTCGGCCCAGTCGGCCGGGAGCTCCGGGACGTCGGTCTCCTCGACGGCGAACACGTCGGTGTGGTGGCCGCGCTCGGGGAGCAGGCTGAAGTGCCGGTGGGTGACCTCCGTCACCGCGCGCAGCGGGCCGCGGCCCTCGAGCAGCACCTCGGCCGTCGTGCGCAGGTCGATCACCTCGCGCAGCCGCACCTCCTCGGACAACCGGCGGACGTCGCCCTCGCTGAGCGTCTGCAGGTTGTCGCTGCGCAGGATCCGGCCGGGCAGCGTCGTCCCGCCGTCGACGGTCGGCAGCCCGCCGAGGTCGCGGGTGTTGGTGGTGCCGTCGAGCCGCAGCCAGCGGTCGGTGCGCAGGTGGTCGGTGGGGATCGAGGTCACCCTCCGACGGTACGACTCGCCGCCGACGTCCCGGCGCGGGCCGGGGAGACGGCGATCAACGCCGAGGTGACGGCCAGCAGGCGGCCGCGGAGGGCGGCACTGCGCTCAGGGATCAAGCACTTCGGCCGCTCCGCCGGTTGGTTCTCCCACCTGAGAAACCGGCAAGCCGCGGGCTCCTTCCCCGCAGCCACGTCGTCCAGCTCGCACCGTTAGCCGCCCGATCCAGGACTGGTCGGATTGATCAGTTGGGTCAGAGTCGTGTCGATCTTGTTCGTCGTAGCAGAGTCGCCCGCCTCGATCGCCAATTGCTTCTTGAAGAACAAGAGCTTTCGTTCGGCCGCGTCGAACAACTCTCCCCACGTCTTGACCCACACCTGGTACTCGTTCTGGTCATCGGCGAGTCCCGGAGGCTTGTCACGCTGTCTGATGTCCCGTTCGATGGCCCTGCGGTCGTAGTCGTAGGTGACCAGGTAGAACTGCCATCTGCAGTCGACGTCGCGATACTGCGGGTTGTCCACGATCGCGCGGGCGTATGACTTGATCTGGTCGACTTCTCGCTTCCCTATGCGAACGGTGGGTCGCTTCAGTTCGACGATGAGCCGTTCGGTGCGCTGTTCGCTGCCGCCCGTGCGGAACAAGAGGATGTCGACGCGTCCTGATCGACCGTCATCTCTCATCACGGCGTCCAGTTGGTCCTCCAGTTCCACCTGATCCCCGAGTTCGTCGAGGTGTTGCCGCAGAACGGACGTCAGGCCGACTTCCGAGCCCGTGATCGGCCACTCCTCCCCGAAGAGCCAGACGTTCGCTGCAATGGCAGGATGGAGTTGGTCGACCTCTCGAAGAGCTGATCTTCTCACGTCGTCAGCGAAGATGGATCGGAGTGAGGCGATGAAGTCGAGTCTCTCGCTGACAACTGTCGCGGCTCGAATGACGTGGGACAAGTCTGTGCGGTCCAGGAGATTGGCCAGAGCGCGGCGCTCCCCCGCCGGAAGATGCAGGACGCTCTCGAGGATGCGACTGAGATCGGTGGGGTCCTTCTCGAGTGCAGTCTTGATCAGGCGAACTGACAGGTCGCGCTGGGTGAGTTGCTTCGGTAGCGCGTCCCTTGCGACGGTCACCACCAGGTCGAAGGTCCGTCTTTCCAGCACGCGGGTTGGATCGGTGTCTCGCTCGTCGTACGGGTACAGGTCTTGATCCTTGAGTTCTCGGATGACCTCCGTTGCCACCACCCGACGGCGCAGGGCCAGGTGTCGCTTGACCGCAACGTCTGCTGCGGCCAGAAGGTCTGCGTAAGCCATGAGGATGAGGTGCGGGTCCTCTGCCTCGAGAAAGCGTTCGGTATGCACATAAGGCGTGAAGCGGATGAGTGGATCGCTGTAGCTGTAATGCTGCTCGAGAGATGCAATGGCCACGCCATCGACCGTGCAGGCCCACATGCCGCGCTGGGTCGTCCGCTTGCTGTCCCACTCAACGAAGCGGACGAATGGCGGGGGATCGTCATCCGCGTAACGCGCTGGCAGTTGGAGGGGCAGATCTGTCGTCTGCGCTATCGCTGCAGCAGCGTTGAGAGGGTGGTTGTCGAACTCGACGGTGATACCAGGGTAAGCCAGCAGGTATGGCGCTAAGCGCGCGAGCAGCTCCTCATGTGCATCATCGCGCTCGAGGCTCCTGAGGTTCTTGCCCTGAGGGACGATGATCTTGACCGATGTCCCAGGCGCGTCTTCCGTGCTGACGGGATCGCCGATGTGCCACCGGCGAGGGTGGTTGCTGTTCGCGTCGATCCGAGTCGTCTGGCGGCCGGCTGGGGTATCCGCAGTCGTGGTCCAGGTGGCACTGTTCCCCAGGGTGAATGCGAAAAGTCTGCCCTCGCCCTTTCGGCCATGGAGACTGCGCCGGGTTCCGGTTCGGTACCTGCGGTCCGCTTTCCATGTGTCACCGTACTGACGGAACGAGGAAACGGCGTCTTCGGGAGTCATCCCGTGACCGTCGTCGTTGACCGTGATGGCCGTGATGGGCCCCCAGGCCGAGCGCTCAAGCGTTACGGAGACCCGACTGGCGCCTGCGTCGAGCCCGTTCCAGACCAGCTCGGCAACAGCATCCATCGGCAGTCTCCGTGCGTATCCCTGCAACTTCCTGTCTGCGACCTCGAGCTCGATCTCCGCCACAGATGGCCCCCGTTCACGGTGCGTTCGACGCTACGTGCCCGATGTCGACGAACAGGACTCTCTCCCCAAGATCCGGTCGCACCAGTCGGACAGGGTCGCTCGAAGCACGGCGCCGCGCTCGGTGAACCCGCGCTGGGCAGCCGCGTACTCGGCCCGGCCCTCGGGCGTCTCGATGCGCACCGCCGTCCGCCCGTGCGCGCGCAGGTCGTAGGGCGAGGCGCGCATGTCCAGCTCCCGGACGTCGCGGGCCAGCTCGAAGCAGTCGAGCAGCAGCTCACCGGGCACGGCGGGGCCGAGCTTGGTCGCCCACTTGTAGAGGTCCATGGTGGCGTGCAGGCAGCCGGGCTGTTCGAGGTCGGGCTGGGTGGCCCGGGTGGGCCGCAGCCGGTTGAGGCCCACGGCGGCCGGGGTGAAGAAGCGGAAGGCGTCGAAGTGGCTGCACCGGATCGGGTGCGCCTCGACCACCGCGTCGGTGCCGGCCTGGCCGAGCCGCAGCGGCAGCGGGTGCCGGTGCTCGTCCTGCCGGTAGACCATCGCCCACTCGTGCAGGCCGAAGCAGCCGAGGAAGGCCGGCCGGCCGGCGGTCGCGGCCAGCAGGTCCCGCACGAAGCGGACGGTGTCGCCACGGTCGGCGAGGAACGCCTCGGAGTCGAGGACGACCGCCCCGTCGTCGTCCGTGGCGTACCAGCGGCGGCCGGCGTGCGGGGCGGGGCCGGCGGCCGACGGCGCCAGCGCGGTCCCGGCGCCGGGGTGCCAGCGCCGCAGCACCGCGGGGCGGGTCGAGTAGTACTCGTAGAGGAAGTCCTCGACCGGGTGCGACCGGCCGGTGGCCCGCCGTTCGCGGTGCCCGGCGGTCAGCGCGTCGGCCCGCGCGGCGTGCGCCGCCGACCGTGCCGTCCAGACCTCCGCGGCCAGTCGGACGGGCTCGCGACGCACCCGGCCAGCGTAGGCGGCCCCGCCCCGGGCGGGTGTCCTTCGTCCCTGGCCGGTCCGGCCGGGTCGCGCGGAGCATCGCGCCATGGCGAGCAAGCCCCTCCGCTGCCGGCTCGGTCTCCACGCCTACGTCCGCCGGCACCCGGTCGACGAGCGGTTCGAGGGCCCGGATCACCAGGTGTGCCGGGTGTGCGGTCGGCAGCGCCACCTGACGACGGACGGCGTTCCGCCCGGCTTCGTCGGCGGCTGACCGCCCCGGTCAGGCGCCGGCGAGCCGGTGCAGCCGCAGGGCCACTTGCACCTCCAGCGCCCGGTCCGGGCTGGACCACTCGCGGCCCAGCAGCCGGCCGACCCGGTCCAGCCGCTGGGTCACGGTGTTCACGTGCACCTGCAGCGACTCCGCCGCCCGCGCGGGCGAGCCCCCGGCCTCGAACCAGGCGCGCAGCGTGCCCGTGAGGTCGGTGCCGCGCCGGGCGTCGTACTCCAGGACCGGTCCGAGCGTCGCCGCGACGAAGGCGGGCACGTCCCGCCCCTCGCCGACCAGCAGCCCGACGAAGCCCAGCTCCTCCGCGCTCGCCGACTGCCCGCCGCGGCCCAGGGCGACGAGCGTCGAGGCGCAGCGCTGGGCCTCGATGCGGACGGTGGCCACCGCTCCCGGACCCTCCGCCGGCCCCGCGCCGCCGGCGGTCACCGGCCGGCCGGTGGCGCCGGAGAGCTCGCGGCGGACCAGCGCCGCCGCGGCGCCGGGTGCCTGGTCGGGGAGGCAGAGCACGATGCGGCCGTCGTGCAGCCCGGCCAGACCGCCCCGCGTGGCCGCGAGGTGGGTCGCGGCGGCCAGCGCCCGGCTCCGGGCCGGCTCGTCCACGAGGACGACGACGACCGCGTGCGGCCGGTCGAGGTCGGCGCCCAGTCGCCGGGCCCGCTCCCGCAGCCCCTCCGGGTCGCGCAGCGACGGCGCGAGCAGCTCCTCGAGCAGCTCGCCGCGGACCCGGCCCTCGGCCTCGCTCGCGGTGCGCCGGATCAGCAGCAGCAGGGCGGTGACCAGGGCGGCCCGCTCGAGGATCCGCTGGTCGGAGTCCGACAGCTCGTCGTCCCGGTGCAGCACCAGCCCGCCGAGGAGGTCGTTGCCCACGGTCACCGCCGCGGTCCACCAGCTCCGGTCGCGCACCGTCCGGCCGGTCGACCGGGCCAGGGCGAGCGCGCGTGCCGGCTCGGCGGGCAGGTCGACGTCGGAACCGCCCCCGGGGGACGGCGGCACGCGGCCCTCCTCGTCGAGCGTGGTGATCCGGCCGCCCAGCGCCTCGGTCACCGCGGCGGCGACGTCCTCCACGCCACCTCCGCGCAGCACGATGTCGATGAAGCGGTCGTGCGCGCCGGCCGCCCGCTCGACCGACGCGGTGTACGCGCGCAGCTCCCTCGTCGCGGCCGACAGCTCCTCCAGCGCGACGCTGGTCTCCTCCAGCAGCCGCGCGTTGTCGAGGGCGATCGCGGCGTGTGCCGCCAGCGACCCGAGCAGCGAGACCTCGGAGCGCTCGAAGAGCCGCTCGCTGCGGTCGGCGGCGAAGAGCACACCGATCACCCGGGACCCCCGGACCAGCGGCACCCCGAGGATGGCGACCAGCCCCTCCTCGCGGACGCCGCCGTTGATGTCGTCGGTGTGCTGGAACCGCGGGTCGGTGAAGTAGCTCGCCGTCGCGTAGGGGGCGGCGGTCTGGGCCACGAGCCCGCCGAGCCCGGCGCCCATCGGCAGCCGGAGCGTCTGGAACCGGGCCGAGACCGAGCCGTCGGTCACCCGCATGCAGGTGTCGCCGCGCGCGTCGTCGTTGAGCGTCAGGTACGAGACGTCGGTGCCCAGCAGCTGCCGGGCCCGCCGGACGATCGCGGTCAGGACCTCGTCGACGCTGCGCAGCGCGGCGAGGTCCCCGGCCGTGTCGAACAGCGCCGCCAGCTCGGACTCCCGGCGGCGCCGGGCGGCGAACGCCTCCCGCACCTGGAGGGCCAGCAGCTTCGCCCGCTCCAGCTCGGCGAGCGCCGCCCCGTCGGCGCCCGCCGCCCGCGCGCGCACGGCCGGGCCCTCGAACTCGATGGCCGCGGCCTCCTCCAGCAGCAGCGTGAGGTACTCCGCCGCGCCGCCGAGCTGGGGGGTGGCGGGGGCCAGGGGCGCGTTCATCAGTGGGCGCTCCACCCACCGTCCATGACCAGCGAGCTGCCGGTGATCGAGTCCGCCACGGGGGAGCAGAGGTAGGCGACCGCCTCGGCCACCTCCGCCGGCTCGATCAGCCGCTTGACGGCGGCCGGGGCGAGCATGACCTGCTCCACCACCTCGTCCTCGGAGAGCCCGTGCGCGCGGGCCTGGTCGGCGATCTGCCCCTCGACCAGCGGCGTCCGGACGTAGGCGGGGTTGACGCAGTTCGAGGTCACGCCGTGCGGCGCGCCCTCCAGTGCGATCACCTTCGACAGCCCCTCGAGGCCGTGCTTGGCGGTGACGTAGGCGCTCTTGTAGGCCGAGGCGCGCAGCCCGTGGATCGAGCTGACGTTGACCACGCGGCCCCACCCGCGGCCGTACATGTGCGGGAGCGCCCCGCGGACCAGCCGGAACGGCGCCTCGAGCATGAGCCGGAGGATGAGCGAGAACCGGTCCGCCGGGAACTCGTGGATGGGTGCCACGTGCTGCAGCCCGGCGTTGTTGACCAGCACGTCCACGTCCAGGTCGAGGGCGTCGATCGCGTCGAAGTCGGTGAGGTCGACCGCGACGGCGGTGCCGCCGACGGACGAGGCCACCGCCCGGGCGGCGGCCTCGTCCCGGTCGAGCACGACGACGGCGGCGCCGGCCTCGGCGAGGCGGACGGCGCAGGCCCGCCCGATCCCCGAGGCGCCACCGGTGACGAGTGCGCGGCGGCCGGACAGCGGAGTCGGGTTCGTCATGGCGGGGACCGTAGGCCGTGGTGGTGGCCGGGCACACGGCCGGGGGGCACACACCTGCGGCGAGGGGCATGGGGGTGGGCTACACCGGCAGCCCCCCGTTCACCCGCATCGGGCGGCGCCACGGCCGTCGACGCTTCATGGCTGCGGGCCACATGCCTGGTGTCACAACTGGGGTTGCGGGGCACATGGCGGGCAGTGTCCCGGCTCCCTAGCGTTCGGCGGGACTGACCCACCACCTCCGGGAGACGACCATGTCCGCACCTGCGCACTCCGGCGCGCGCTTCGGCCGCGTCGTCGGCGCGAGCATCATCGGGACCACCGTCGAGTGGTACGACTTCTTCCTCTACGGCTCGGCCGCGGCGCTGGTCTTCGGCCCGCTGTTCTTCCCCGAGCAGGACGACTTCGTCGGCGTCCTCGCCGCCTTCGCCACCTACGCCGTCGGCTTCTTCGCCCGCCCGGTCGGCGCGCTGGTCTTCGGCCACTACGGCGACCGCCTCGGCCGCAAGAAGCTGCTCGTGATCTCGCTGATGATGATGGGGTCGGCGACCTTCCTCATCGGCCTGCTGCCCACCTACGACAGCGTCGGCGTGCTCGCGCCGGTCCTCCTCATCGCGCTGCGCCTGATCCAGGGCTTCGCCCTCGGCGGCGAGTGGGGTGGCGCGGTGCTCATCGTCTCGGAGCACGGCAAGCCCGAGCACCGCGGCTTCTGGGCCTCCTGGCCGCAGGCCGGGGCCCCCGCGGGCAACCTGCTGGCGACCGGCGTCCTGGCGCTGCTGGCCACCTTCCAGTCCGACGAGGCGTTCGAGGCCTGGGGCTGGCGGATCCCGTTCCTGCTGTCGGCGGTGCTGATCATCGTCGGGCTCTGGGTGCGGCTGAGCGTGAGCGAGTCGCCGGTATTCCTCGAGGCCCAGCGGGAGGCCGAGGCCAAGGCGGCCGAGAGCGGGGTGGCCGAGGCGGCGCCGATCGTCACGGTGCTCACCCGCTACAAGCGCGAGGTGCTCACCGCCATGGGGGCGCGGATCGCGGAGAACGTCTCCTTCTACCTGCTGACTGCCTTCAGCCTCACCTACCTGACCAACGTCGGCGGGCTGGACTCCTCCTTCGCGCTCAACGCGGTGCTCATCGCCTCGGCGGTGCACCTGGTGACCATCCCGATGTGGGGCGCGCTCTCCGACCGGATCGGCCGCAAGCCGGTCTACCTGTTCGGCGCCGCCGGCGTCGGCGTGTGGGCGTTCGTCTTCTTCCGGCTGCTCGACACGGGGACCTTCTTCCTCGCCGTCGTCGCGATCACCGTCGGGCTGCTGTTCCACGGTGCGATGTACGGGCCGCAGGCGGCGTTCTTCTCGGAGCTGTTCGGCACCAAGGCCCGGTACACCGGCGTCTCGGTCGGCGCCCAGCTGGCCTCACTGGTGGCCGGCGCGCCTGCCCCGCTGATCGCCCTGGCCCTGCTGGGCAGCTTCGACGAACCCAACGTCGCCGCCGTTGGGTTCTACATCGTCGCCTGCGCCGTGATCACGCTCATCGCCGTCTGGTCCTACAGCGAGACGCGGACGCGGGACCTGGGCGAGGACAAGGCCGTCGTGGTGAAGGAGCGCCGCCCCACCTCGGTCTGAGGTCGCACCGCCCACGGGCCGCCCATGACACGTGTCATGGGCGGCCCGTGGCGTTCCGGCCGGAAGTCGTGAGAACCGGCACCTGTGCCGGAGCCGGGACGGCGGCAGCCTCGGAGGTGCGCCCGGTAGCACCGGCCGACCGCGGCCGGCGGGCGCACCGGAGGAGGTCCCCGTGCACCCGACCGACGCGCCCGCCCCGCCGCGCCCGACGCCGGAGTCGCCTGCGCCGCCCGCCGTGGAGGTCGTCGACCTGCGGCGCCGCTACGGCTCCTTCGAGGCCATCCGCGGCATCTCCTTCGAGGTGGCCCCGGGTGAGGTCCTGGCGCTGCTCGGGGTGAACGGGGCGGGGAAGACCTCGGCGCTGGAGGTGCTGGAGGGCCTGGCCGCCCCGTCCGGCGGCTCGGTGCGGGTCCTCGGCCGCGATCCGCAGCGCGAGCGGGCCTCCGTCCGGCGTCACCTCGGCGTCCTGCTGCAGTCGAGCGGCCTGCCCGGTGACCTGACCGTGGCCGAGACCGTCCGGACCTGGGCGCAGACGCTGACCGATCCGCGGCCGGTCGGCGAGGCGCTGGAGATGGTCGGCCTCACCGGGCGCGCCGGTGTCCGCGTGCGCAGCCTCTCCGGCGGCGAGCGCCGCCGACTGGACCTCACCCTCGCGCTGCTCGGCCACCCGAGCGTGCTCGTGCTCGACGAGCCGACCACCGGGCTGGACCCGGAGAGCCGGCGAACGGTGTGGGAGCTGGTCCGCGGCCTGGTGGGGGACGGGGCGGCCGTCGTGCTCACCACCCACCACCTGGAGGAGGCCGAGGAGCTCGCCGACCGGATCGCCGTCATGCGGGAGGGCCGGATCGTGCTGGCCGGCACCCGCGAGGAGATCGCCTCGACCCAGCCGGCCACCATCACCTTCACCCTGGCGGCCGACGCCCCGCCGCTGCCCTCCCTCCCGGCGGTGCGGACCCACGCCGGCCGCCCGGACGTCGAGCTGCACACCCGCGCCCTCCAGCCGGCGCTCACCGCGCTGCTCACCTGGGCCGCCGAGCACCGCGTGGAGCTGACCGGTCTGCAGGCCCGCTCCGCCTCGCTCGAGCAGGCCTTCCTCGCCGTCGCCGACGCAGAGCCATCCGACGCAGAGCCATCCGATGCCGATCCCGTCGCCGCCTGACCGTCGCCGCCTGCCCCCCACGAAACCCAGGAGACCGTCGTGACCGCCCTCGCCCCTGCCCCCGCCGCTCCCGGCGCCCGCCGCCGCGTGCTCGCCCTCGCATCCGCGGAGACCCGGCTGCTGCTGCGCAACCGCACCGCCGTCGTCAACTCCGTCGTCATGCCGCTGCTGCTGGTCGCCGCCGTGCGCGTGATCGGCCTGCCCACCGCCGGCGGCCCCCAGCTGGTCGCCACCGCGCTCGGCATCACCCTGGTGTTCCTCACCTACTACAACCTGGTCACCACCTACGTCGCCCGCCGCGAGGAGCTGGTGCTCCAGCGGATGCGCACCGGCGAGCTGACCGGGCCGGAGATCCTCCTGGGCACGGCGGTGCCCACCCTGCTGGTCACCGTCGCCCAGGTCGCGCTGGTCGCCGTCGGGGTGGCCGTGATCGGCGAGTGGGCGGCGCCGGTGGACGTCGTCCTGCCGCTGCTCGCCCTCGTCGGCGGCGCCGCGCTCATGGGCGTGCTCGCCGCTGCCAGCACGTCGTTCACGCGGACGGCCGAGAGCGCGCAGATCACCACGCTGCCGCTGGTGCTGGTCGCGACGTCGCTGTCCGGGCTGTTCTTCCCGCTGACGGCGTTCCCCGAGGCACTGGCCGGCGTGCTCCGCCTCCTGCCCCTCGCCCCGGTCGTGGAGCTGGCCCAGCTCGGCCTGGCCGGGCGGACCTGGGACGGCCGGGCGGTCGACCTCGCCGGCGCGTGGTCCGCGGCGCTGCTCCCGCTGGCGCTGCTGGTGGCGTGGACCGTCGTCGGCGCCCTGGTGGCCGGCCGGGTGTTCCGCTGGGCGCCGCGAAGGTGAGTTCCGGCGACCCGGACGGGCGCGGCCGGTACGGCAGCATGAGCGCCGTGCCGACCGTCGTCCGCTGGTGGGAGGACCGCTCCGCGCCGCAGCGCATCGAGCTCTACACCCGGTGGTCGTTCTACATCTGGCTGGCGGCGACCCCGCTGCTGGCGCTCGGCGTCGTCGGGTCGGCCGCGCGGCCGCCGACCCGGCCGGCGACGACGGTCTTCCTCCTCGGCTCGGTCGCGGTGGCCGTCACCGCCGTGCTGCTGGCCCGCGCCGGGCTCGCCGCGCACCAGGAGGGCCGGGCGCTGCCGCGCGGGCCGCTGCTGGCCGCCTTCGGTGCCGCCGTCGCCACGGCGGTGGCCGCGGTGCCGCCGTTCCTGGCCGACGGCCCGGACAGCCCGGCGCTGGCGTGGGGTGTGGCGATGCCGCTGGCGATGGCCCTTGCCGCGGCCTCCACGGTGTGGCCGACACCGCTGCTGACCTGGGCCGGGTTCGGCGTCGGCGCGGTCACCGGGCTCGCCATCCGGGCGGCGGACACCCCCGTCGGCGTGGCGGTGGCCCTCGGCCTCGTCGTCGGGGCCACGGTCACGTTCCTCGCCCTGGCGTTCCGGTTCTCGGTGTGGGTGCTCGACGTGGTGCGCGAGATGGAGCGCAGCCGCGGCGTGCAGTTGCAGCTGGCCGTCGCCGAGGAGCGGCTGCGCTTCGCCCGCGACCTGCACGACGTCATGGGCCGCAACCTCTCGGCGATCGCGGTCAAGAGCCAGCTGGCCGCCGAGCTGGTGCGCCGCGGCCGCGAGGGCGCCGCCGAGGAGCTGGTCGACATCAGCCGGGTGGCCGAGGAGTCGCTGCGGGAGGTGCGCGACGTCGTCCGGGGTTACCGCCGGACCGACCTGGCCGGCGAGCTGGCCGGCGCCCGCTCGGTGCTGCGAGCCGCCGGGGTGAGCTGCACGGTGGACGGCGAGGAGGCCGGCGAGGGGCTGCCCGAGCCGGTTCAGGCGGCGCTGGGCTGGGTGGTGCGGGAGGCGGTGACCAACGTGCTGCGGCACAGCCGGGCGACGTCCTGCACGATCGCCCTGCGCGCGACCGGCGGGGAGGCCGAGCTGCAGGTGACCAACGACGGCGTGAGCGGGGTCCCAGGGGGCTGGGGGAGCGGGCT
Source organism: Geodermatophilus sp. CPCC 205761 (assembly GCF_051383655.1). NCBI lineage: Bacteria > Bacillati > Actinomycetota > Actinomycetes > Geodermatophilales > Geodermatophilaceae > Geodermatophilus > Geodermatophilus sp. CPCC 205761. The sequence goes on along the minus strand of NZ_JALPKQ010000007.1, from coordinate 59,671 downwards.
CACCGGTCTGGCCGAGCGGCTGGCCGGCGCCGGTGGGCGGCTGACCGCCCGGCCGGTCGCCGACGGCTTCGTGCTCACCGCGACCGTCCCGGTGCGGGTGACGGCGTGATCCGGGTCCTGCTGGCCGACGACGAGAACCTGATCCGGTCGGCGCTGGCCGCGCTGCTCGGCCTGGAGGAGGACCTCGAGGTCGTCGCCCAGGCCGCCTCCGGCGCCGAGGCCCTGGCCATGGCCCGGGCGCACACCCCGGACGTCGCCGTCCTCGACCTGCAGATGCCCGACCGCGACGGGATCACCGTGGCCGGCGAGCTGGCGACCGCGGTGCCCGGCTGCGCGGTCGTCATCGTCACCGGGCACGGCCGGGCCGGGCACCTCAAGCGGGCGCTGGAGGCAGGGGTGCGGGGGTTCCTGCCCAAGACGGTGAGCGCGCCGGTGCTCACCGACGTCGTGCGGACGGTGCACCGCGGCGGCCGCTACGTCGACCCGGAGCTCGCCGCCGAGGCGATCAGCGCCGGCGACAGCCCGCTGACCCCGCGGGAGGCCGACGTCCTGGAGCTCGCGGCCGGGGGCGCGCCGGTCGAGGAGATCGCGGCCCGGGCGCACCTGTCACCCGGCACGGTCCGCAACCACCTGTCGGCGGCGGCGGCCAAGCTGGGCGCGCCCAACCGGCACGCCGCCGTGGAGGCGGCGCGCCGGCACGGGTGGATCTGAGGAGTTCCGCCTCAGCCCGCGCTGTTGCCGGGGCGGGTGGGCAGGTCGTCGCGCTGGGCGTCGTCGTCCGTGGTGAGGACGGTGTCCTGCTCGCCGGCGTCGGCCCGGTCCTCGCCGGGGACGCCGTCGACGAGGTTGCTGCTGGACGGGGCGTCCGCCGTGTCGGCGGACTCGCCGTAGCCGGTGGGGTCGGGCTCGCTCATCGTGGTCCTCCGCGTCGCTGGTGGTCGGGGGTCAGAGGGCGCCGCCGGCCCCGCCGCGCTCGGCCCGCGCGGGGTCGGACTCGGCCTTGGCCGGCAGGTCGTCGGGCTGGGTCGCGTCGCGCTCGACGGCCTCCTCACGGGTGAGGGGGACGTCGTCGAAGCCGGTACCGGTGCTGCTGTCGTCCCCGGTGCCCGACGCGGTCGGGACGCCCTGCTGGATCCGGTCGCTGCCCTGGGGATCGGTCACGGGAGCCTCCTCTGCGACGGCGGTGTCCCCCGCTCATGCCCGGGCCGGAGCCCGGCCATGCCCCCCCCGGACTCTCCGCGCGGAAAGTCCGAGGAGGGCGGGCGCGGGTCAGAAGACCGCCTCGTCGACCTCCATCAGCGCGTTGTCGGTGTTCTCGACGACGACCCGGTCCGAGGCCAGCCGCGGCAGCACCTGGGTGCAGAAGAAGCGGGCGGCGGCCAGCTTGCCCTCGTAGAAGCGCCGGTCCCGCTCGCCGACCGTCCCGGCCAGCGCGGTCAGGGCCACCTCGGCCTGGCGGACCAGCAGCCAGGCCGTCACCAGGTCGCCGGTGGCCAGCAGCAGCCGGCTGGTGTTCTGGCCGACCTTGTACAGCGAGGTGATGTCCTCCTGCGCCGCGGCCAGGTGGCCGAACATCGCGGTCAGCATCGACTGGACGTCGCCGAGCGCTGCGGCCAGCAGCCCGCGCTCCTCCTTGAGCCGGCCGTCGCCCGCCCAGCCGTCGCCCGCCCGGCCCTCGCCCGCCTCGCCGTCGATCGTGGCCTGGATCCGGCCGGCCAGCCAGGTCAGCGCGACGCCGCCGTCCTTGACGATCTTGCGGAAGAAGAAGTCCTGGCCCTGGATCGTCGTCGTCCCCTCGTAGAGGGTGTCGATCTTGGAGTCGCGGATGTACTGCTCGATCGGGTAGTCCTGCAGGTAGCCCGACCCACCCAGGGTCTGCAGCGACTCCGCGGTGAGCAGTTGGGTGGCCCGCTCCGAGCCGAAGCCCTTGACCACCGGGAGCAGGAGGTCGTGGACGCGGGCGGCCAGCCGGGCCTCCTCGCCGTCGGCGCTCCCGGCGGCCTCGGCCTCGGTCAGCCGGTCGCGGAAGCTGGCCGCGTACAGGTACAGCGCCCGCATGCCCTCGGCATAGGACTTCTGCAGCATCAGGGAGCGGCGGACGTCGGGGTGGTGGGTGATCGTCACCCGGGGCGCGTCCTTGCTGGTCGCGGTGAGGTCGGCACCCTGAACGCGGGTCTTGGCGTAGTCCAGCGCCACCTGGTAGCCGGCCGACAGCGTCGCGATGGCCTTCGTGCCGACGAACATGCGGGCGTACTCGATGATCCGGAACATCTGGGCGATGCCGTCGTGCACGTCGCCGACCAGCCAGCCCCGGGCCGGGACCGGTCCGTCGCCGAAGGTCACCTCGCACGTCGTGGAGACCTTCAGTCCCATCTTCTTCTCGACGTTGGTGACGTACACGCCGTTGCGCTCGCCGAGCTCCCCGGTCGCCAGGTCGACGTGGAACTTGGGCAGGACGAACAGGGACAGGCCCTTGGTGCCCGGCTTCGCGCCCTCGGGGCGGGCCAGGACCAGGTGCACGATGTTGTCGGACAGGTCGTGTTCGGCGGAGGTGATGAACCGCTTCACGCCGGTGACGTGCCAGGAGCCGTCGGGCTGCTGCACGGCCCTGGTGCGGCCGGCGCCGACGTCGGAGCCGGCGTCGGGCTCGGTGAGCACCATCGTGGCGCCCCAGCCGCGCTCGATCATGAGCTCGGCCAGCCGCCGCTGGTCGGGGGTGCCCAGCTCGTGCAGCGTCGCGGCGAAGGCGGGGCCCGAGCCGTACATGAACACCGCCGGGTTGGCGCCCAGCACCATCTCGAACGCCGCCCAGGCCAGCGCCGCCGGCGCGCCGACGCCGCCGAGCTCCTCGGGCAGGTCCAGCCGCCACCACTCGCCGTCGTGCATCGCCTGGACCGACTTCTTGAACGACTCGGGCAGCGTGACCGAGTGCGTGGCGGGGTCGAACACCGGCGGGTTGCGGTCGGCGTCGGTGAAGGACGCCGCGAGCGGCCCCTCGGCGAGCCGGCGGATCTCGGTGAGCACGCCGCGCGCGGTCCCGGCGTCCATCTGGGCGAACGGCCCGGTGCCGAAGACGTCCTTGGTGTCGAGGAACTCGAAGAGGTTGAACTCGAGGTCCCGCAGGTTCGCGGTGTAGTGGCTCATGCGCGTGGCTCCCGTGCTCCGTGCTGCTCAGCGGGCTTCTACCCGCCGGTAACAAACGGTATTACCGGCGGGTAACCAGAGCAAGCACCGACCCCGGGAGTCCCCCGGGAGGGGTCCTCAGCGGGTGCGGCGGCGGGCGCGCAGGACCAGGCCGGCCAGCCAGACCAGCAGCCCGCCGAGGGCGGCGGCGATGAGCAGCGCCACCACCAGCGGCAGGTCGACGTTCCCGAACACCAGACTCACGCCGACGGTCTGGGTGTTGAAGACGACGAACAGCACGAGCAGGACGGTCACGAACACCAGCAGCGCCAGCGCGAGGGAACGGCCGACCGTCCGGCCCGCCGCGCGCGCCGACGACGTCGTCCGGCCGGCGGTGGGGGCTGGCGCGCCGGCGGCAGCCGGTCCGGTCGCCGGACCGGGGACGCCGCCCGAGGACGTCGGGGCGGCGTTGCCGGACGGCGCGCGGAGGGGATCGGGGCCGGGAGACGTCACAGGTCGATTCTCCTGGTCACCTGCCCCGGGTGCACGATCAGCCGCGGGCGTCGGGCTCGGTCTCGCCGGGCGGGTAGCTGGGGCCGGCGGTGCCGGCGGCCGGTCCGTCCGCACCGCCCTGCGACTCCGGGTCGGCCGGCGGCGCCACCTCGGCACCGAGGGGCTGGGCGTCGCGCTCGGCGTCGGGCTCGGGCATGGTCATGGAGCCGAGTCTGCGGGCTGCCGGCCGGCCCGGCGACCGAGGGGATCGCTCCCGTCACTCCTCGAGGACGGGGCCGGCCTCGTGGCGGGGGTGGCCCCTGGTCCGCTCGCGCTGCTTCATCCGGGCCTCGTAGACGTGCCGGTCGCCGCCGGCGAGTTCGGTGCGGGCGCGCTCGTCGAAGTCGCGGAAGACCGACCAGTAGTTGGCGTCGTAGTCCTCGACGATCTGGAAGGTCCAGCGGTCGGCGACGACGTTGCGGCCCACCAGGTCGCGGTCGAGGTCGTCGGCCAGCCGGGTGTGGCCGGCCGTGCGGAACAGCTCGACGGCGTCCTGGAGCAGGAGGTCGGCCTTGCCGGAGTGCTGGTGGAAGCCGTAGAGCTGGCCGCGGGCCTGCTCGATGGTCTCGAGGGCCTCGGAGAGCTTGCCGAGGCCCTCCACGGTGGTGTCGTCGAGGTCGGGCCGGCTGCGGTCGGTGCTCACCGCCCCATCGTGCGGTGCGACCGGTCCGGCCGCAGGTCAGCGACCGGCGACCGCGGCGTCGACCAGCCGCTCGGCGAGCTCGCGGCCGTGCGCGGCCGGGCCGTCGGGCCCGAGCAGCCCGCCGGAGAGGTACATGCCGTCGATGATCAGGTGGATCTGGGCGGCGAGGTCCTCGCCGGCACCCGGCACGAGCTGGTCGGCCAGGCGCTCCAGCCGCGCGTGCAGCTCGAACTTGTAGTCGGCGGCGGCGCTGCGGGCCGGGTGCTGCGGGTCGTCGTACTCGCTGCTGACGTTGGTGAACGGGCAGCCGCGGAAGCCGGCGCGGGTCACGTCGCGCTCGACGGCGTCGACGACCGCGAGGAGCGCGGCGCGGGCGTCGCCCTCCAGGCGGACCAGCTCGGCGTCGACGAAGGCGAGGACGGTCGCGGCCTTGCGGGCGAGGTAGGCGCCGACCAGGTCGTCCTTGCTCTTGAAGAGCCGGTAGACGGTCATCTTGCCCAGGCCGGTCTCGCGGACCAGCTCGTCCATGCCGACGCTGCGGGAGCTGCGCGTGGCGAACAGCCGCTCGGCGGTGTCCAGGACGATGGTCTGCCGCTCGGCCCGGCTCCGGCGGAGAGGAGCCACGGCGTCGTCGGCGGCGAGAGGGAGGGCGGCTGCGGTCACGGACCGGATGCTGCCCCAGCGCGTGACGGATCAGTTCGCGGCACGCCGGGTCCCCCCGACGGATGGTTGCAGTGAGTGACGAGGGGTTCCCGAGCAGGCCGGGACCCCGGGGATCGGTGGGACCCGTGTGACGATGCGTGCTCGTCCGGCGACCACCGATCCCCGCGGGGTTCAGGCCCGGCGCACCCGGCGGGGGTTGGCCAGCATCCGGCCCAGCTGGACGGCGGAGGCCTGTCGAGCCTGCGACTCGTCGGCCTGCTGCCCGGTGGGCGTTTCGTCAGTTACTCGGGGTTCGCTGTGCGTGTCCTCCATGCCACTCAGCGTCCCCCGAACGGGCGTGTCGGAAACAGACCCGATCCGGTGAGTTGAAGCCGAAACGCTGAGAGATCAGTCACTCTGCGTGCATCGCGGAGTCCGCCGATCACCGCAGCGCGGCGGCCAGGGGCTCCCACAGGTCCAGCCGGGACGGCGCCGCGGCGTACACGCTGAAGCGGTCGACCAGCCCCTCGAACCGCGCCCTGACCTCGCGTCCGACGTCCGCGGGGTCGGCGACGACGGCGAACGCCCCCAGGACGTCGTCGTCGACCAGGTCGCGCATCGCGTCCCACCGGTCCTCGCGGCGGCCGACCGACAGGGCGTGCAGCTCGTCGGCGAGCGCGCCCCAGCCGTGCAGCTCGAGGACCGGGCGGTAGGCGGGCGTGCTGCCGTAGAAGGCGATCGTCGCGCGGGTCGCGGCGGCGGACTCGGCGCGCTCGGGCTCGGTCGCGCCGGTGACGACGAAGCCCGGCAGGCTCACGGTCACCGCGTCGCGGGAGCGGCCGGCGGCCGCGAGCCCCTCGGCCAGGGCCGGCAGGGTGCGCTCGCGCAGGTAGCGGGCGGTGGTGAACGAGTGGGCGAGCAGCCCGTCGGCCACCTCACCGGCCAGCCGGGTCATCGCCGGCCCGACCGCCGCCAGGTGCACCGGCGGGCCGCCCCACTCGTGCGGCCGGGGGGTGAACACCGGCGTCATCAGGGTGTGCCGGTAGTGCTCGCCCTGGAAGCGCAGCCGGGTGCCCTGCTGCCAGGCCGCCCAGATGGCCCGCAGCGCGGCGACGTACTCCCGCATCCGCGGCACCGGCGCGCTCCAGGGCATGGAGAACCGCCGCTCCACGTGCGCGCGCACCTGCGAGCCCAGGCCGAGCACGAACCGGCCGTGCGTGTGGCGCTGCAGGTCGTGGGCGGTGGTCGCCACGGTCATCGGCGAGCGGGCGAAGGCCACCGCGATCGCCGTCCCCACCTGGAGCCGGGTGGTGGCCCGGCCGGCGAGGAGCAGCGGCAGGAAGGGGTCGTGCGCGGTCTCGGAGGTCCAGACGCCGGCGTACCCGCGCTCCTCCAGGTCGCGCGCGATCGCCGGGACGTCGTCGAGGTCGGCCGGCAGGGCGGCGTCGAGCAGCACGGTTGCCGAGCCTGCCGCACCCGCCACCCCACCCGCCAGCGGCTCAGGAGGCGCCGGCGCCCTCGTCGGGGAGGTCCTGGCCCTCGGCGGGATCCCCGGAGTGCGGCGTGCGGCCGTCGCCCGGCTCCTCGTCGGGCGGGTCCCCCTCGGCGCGCTCGGCGCTGCGCGGCGGTCGGTCCGGGTCGGTCATCGTCGTCCTCCTCGGTCGGGGGCCTCGCCCGGCCTGTGCCCGGCGGACCGGTGGCTCAACCCCGCAGCTCGGCGGCCGCGGGCAGCCGGGCGCGCGACCGCGCCACCGCGTCGGCGTCCGGCAGCGCGCCGCGGGCGCCGGGCCCGGTGGTCGACAGCGCCGCGGCCGTGACTGCGGCGGCGACCGCCTCGTCCGGTGCGGCGCCGGAGGCCAGCGCGACCGCGAGCGCGCCGCAGAAGCAGTCGCCGGCACCGGTGGTGTCCACCGGCTCGACCGGGGGTGGCGGCTGCAGCAGCGCCGGGCCGTCGGCGGCCACGAGCAGCGCGCCTCGGGCGCCGAGCGTGACCACGACCGTGGCGGCCCGCAGGGTCCGGGCCAGCGCGGCGAGCTCCTCCGGCGAGCGGTCGGCCGGTGCCGCGCCGGCCAGCTGGACCAGCTCGTGCTCGTTCGGCACCAGCACGTCCACCCGCGCCAGCAGCGCCGCGGGCAGCGGCCGGGGCGGTGCTGGGGTGAGGACGACGGTGCCGCGGGCGACCTCGGCCGCGGCCTGCACGGTGGCCAGCGGGACCTCCAGCTGGAGCAGCACCACCCGGGCCTCGCGGACCGGCGGGACGTCGACGTCCCCGGGCTCGAGCGCCCCGTTGGCCCCCGGCACCACGACGATCAGGTTCTCGCCGCTGCCGTCCTCGACCGGGATGGTGGCGCTGCCGGTGGGCGCGTCCGGCGTGCGCCGCACGTGGCCGACGTCGACGCCGGCGTCGGCCAGCGCGGCGAGCTGGCGCTCCCCGGCGGGGTCGGTGCCCACCCGGCCCACCATGGCCACCGTCCCGCCCAGGCGCCCGGCCGCCGCGGCCTGGTTCGCGCCCTTGCCCCCGGGGGCGAGCGCGGTGTCCCGGCCGATCACGGTCTCCCCGCGACCGGGCAGCCGGTCGACACGGACGAGCACGTCCTCGTTGAGGCTGCCGACGACGGTGACGGACACGGGTCAGCTGTACCAGACCGCCTCAGCCCTCGTGCCTGCGCCAGTGCCGGAGGGGGAACAGGTACCAGGCGACCGTGCCGAGCAGCACGACGAAGGCGCACCCCGCGATCGCCGGGCCGCGGCCGAGGACGACGTCGAGCACGAGCAGGACGGCGCTGGCGATGCCGAGGAACAGCAGGGCGAGGCCGATCAGCAGGGTGGCGTCGGCGAAGGCGACCAGCTCGGCCTTGCGTTGCTGACGGAACAGCGTGCGGTGGAAGGAGACCGGGGCGATCAGCAGCAGGGTCGCGCTCGCGGTGCTGAGCAGGGTGACCGTGTAGACCGTCGTCCCGAACGTCCCCAGCTCCTCGAAGCGGGCGGTGAACGCCATCGTCAGCAGGAACGCGAACAGCACCTGGACGCCGGTGATCACCACCCGCATCTCCTGGAGCAGCTCGGCGAGGTTGCGGTCCAGCACCTCCTCGGGCGTCTGTCCCCGGGCCACCGCGGTCCCGTCCACGTCCGTCCGTCTCCGCGCCACGGCGCTGCGGTACCGCAGCCGCCCGGGCCCGACACCTGGTAGGACCGGCTGCCATGACCGGCCTGCGCCGCAACGACCCGGCCCAGTACGACCTGCTCGCCGACCAGTGGTGGGAGGACGCGGGCGGGCTCGCCGCGCTGCACTGGCTGGCCGCCTCCCGCGCCGACCACATCCCGCCGGCGGCACCCGGCGCGGTCCTGGTCGACCTCGCCTGCGGCGGTGGCCTGATGGCCCCGCACGCGGCCCGCCTGGGCTACGTGCACGTGGGCGTCGACCTCACGCACAGCTGCGTGGCGGTGGCCCGCGGACACGGTGTCCTGGCCGTGCAGGGCTCGGTGACCGCCGTCCCGCTGGCCGACGGGTGCGCGGACGTCGTCGTCGCCGGGGAGATCCTCGAGCACGTCGCGGACGACGCCGCCGTGCTGGCCGAGTGCGCCCGGCTGCTGCGCCCGGGCGGCACGCTCGTCGTCGACGCGCTGGCGGCGACCCGGATCGGGCGCTTCCTCATGGTGACCGTCGCCGAGCGGCTGCCCGGCGGCCCCCCGCCGGGTCTGCACGACCCCGCGCTGTTCGTGGACCGGCGTGCCCTGCTGGCCGCCGCGGACTCGGTGGGCCTGGACCTCCGGCTGGTGGGGCTGCGACCCTCGGTGCGCGAGGCGATCGCCTGGCGACTCGGCCGCCGCCGGACGGTCCGGATGAAGCCGATCCGCTCGACCGCGGTCGTCTTCGCCGGGTACGGGCGCAAGCGGTGAGGCGGCGGAAGGCCCAGGTCGCACGTACCGTCGGGGCCATGACGCCGAGCCCGTGCGCCGCGGAGCGGCACTGGTGAGCACCGCGGTCGTGACCGGCGCGGGCGCCGCGCTGCCGACGACCATCGAGCAGGACGCGGTCTGGGACGGCTTCTTCGCCGAGCACTACGCCGGCGTGCGCGCGGCCCGCCGGATCTTCGCCTCGGCCGGGGTGCGCCGCCGGCACGCGGTGGCCAACCCGATGGACGAGGACCTCAGCGCCTGGGGCACCGGCGCCCGCATGCAGCGCTACATCCAGGAGGCGCTGCCGCTGGGCAAGCAGGCCGTCGCGGGGGCGCTGGACTCCGCCGGCCTGGCGCCGGGGGACGTCGGCCTGTTCGCCGTGGCCACCTGCACCGGGTACGCCACGCCGGGGCTGGACATCCGGCTGGCCAGCGACCTCGGCATGCCGCCCGGGCTGCAGCGGCTGCACGTGGGTCACATGGGCTGCTACGCGGCGATCCCGGGCCTGGCCGCGGTCGGCGACTACGTCACGGCCCGCTCGCGCCCCGCCGTCCTGCTCTGCTGCGAGCTGACCAGCCTGCACGTGCAGCCGGCGCAGGCCGACCTGGAGCAGGTCGTCGCGCACGCGCTGTTCTCCGACGCCGCGGCCGCCGTCGTCCTGGAGCCGGGTGCGGCCCGGGGCCGCCGGCTGGCCGCGGTGGTCGCCCGCACCGACCCCTCCACCGCCGACCACATGACCTGGGACGTCACCGACCTCGGCTTCCGCATGGGCCTGTCCCCGCGGGTTCCCGACGTGCTCTCCCGGCACGTGGGGGACGTCGTCGACGAGCTGCTCACCGGCGCGGGCCTGCGTCCCCAGGACGTCGCGGGGTGGGCGGTGCACCCGGGTGGCCCGCGCATCCTCGACGTCGTCCGGGACGAGCTCGGGCTGGCCGAGTCCCAGCTGGCCGCGTCCCGGCACGTGCTGGCCGAGCACGGCAACTGCTCCTCGGCGACGGTGCTCCTGGTGCTCGAGCAGCTCGCCGACGTCGACGGGCCGGTCGTGGCGATGGCCTTCGGGCCGGGATTGACGCTCTACGCGGCGCTGCTGCTCGACCCCTGATCGAGGAAACGCGGACCGCCCAGTACGCTCTGTGAGCTGGATCACTCTCCGGAGGGGGCGCGGTGGAACCGGGCGCCGGGGTTCGTGTCTTCCTCGTGGACGACCACGAGGTGGTCCGGCGCGGGGTGGCGGAGCTGCTCGAGGAGGACGCCGACATCACCGTGGTCGGGGAGGCGGGGTCGGTCGCCGAGGCGCTGGCCCGCGTGCCCGCGGTCCTGCCCGACGTCACGGTCGTCGACATGCGCCTGCCCGACGGCGACGGCGCGGAGGTCTGCCGCACGCTGCGGAACCAGCACCCCGAGCTGCGCTTCCTCGTGCTGAGCAGCTACCCCGACGACGACGCCGTCGCCGCGGCGGTCGAGGCCGGCGCCTCGGGGTACCTCCTCAAGCAGGTCCGCGGGTCCGCCCTCGTCTCGGCGGTGCGGACGGTGGCCGACGGGGGGACGCTGTTCGGCGCCGACGTCGGGATGCCCGCGCCGACCCCGTCGCGCCGGCGGCCGGCCGAGCGGGACCGCCGGCTGTCGGTGCTGACCGAGCAGGAGCGCACGGTGCTCACGCTGATCGGCGAGGGGCTGACCAACCGGCAGATCGGCGAGCGCATGGGCCTGGCCGAGAAGACGGTGAAGAACTACACCAGCCACCTGCTCGCCAAGCTCGGCCTCGAGCGGCGCACCCAGGCGGCGATCCTCGCCACGGAGCTGCGGGACCGGCTCGACCCGTCGGGCTGACCCCGCTCAGGCGTCCGGCGCGGGCATCGGCACCGACCAGCGCACCTGGGTCCCCGCCGGACCTGCGGAGGTGGTCAGCCGGCCGCCGTGCCGCTCGGCGCGGTCGGCCAGGTTCGTCAGCCCGCTGCGCACGGTGACCGCCGGCAGCCCGACCCCGTTGTCGGTCACCACCACGCGCACCTCGCTGTCCACGGTGAGCGTCACGGTGACGCGGCTCGCCCGGGCGTGCCGGACGACGTTGGTCACGAGCTCCCGCACGACGGCCACCACGTCGGGGATCAGCACGGCGGGCAGGTCCTCGAAGCCGCCGCGCAGCCGGACGTCGGGCCGGAGGCCGTGCCCGCCGGTGATGGACCGGACGACGTCGACGATCCGCGTGCGGACGGCGTCCGGCGAGGCGTCGTCGGCCTCGTGCAGCTCGAAGATGGCCGAGCGGATGCGGGCGATCGTGCCGTCGAGCTCGTCGACCCGTTCGGCGAGCCGCGCGGCCGCCTCCGGATGGCTCTCCGTGAGCGACCGGCTGATCCGGTCCAGCGCCAGGCCGGTGGCGAAGATCCGCTGGACGACGTGGTCGTGCAGGTCGCGGGCGATCCGGTCGCGGTCGGCCTCCACCTGCAGCCGGCGCTCCCGCTGCTGGGTGCGGGCCAGCTCGAGTGCGACGGCGGCCTGGGCGGCGAAGACCGAGGCCAGCTCGAGGGTCGCCGGCTGGAAGGGCTCCCGGCCGCGCAGCCGCATCGCCACCACGGTGCCCAGCGCCGGCCGGCCACCGAGCGGGATCATCAGCGTCGGCCCGTAGTCCCGGGCCAGCTCGCTGAGCACCGGGTCGCGCCCGCCGCCGGGGGCCGTCGAGCTCGCGTCGTCGATCAGCCGGGGGACCCCGGACCGGTGCGCCGCGCCGAGCTGGCTGTCGGCCAGGGGCACCCGCACCCCCTCGACGTCCTCGTCGTCCAGGCCGACGGCCGCGACGACCGTGAGGGCGTCGTCGGCTCCGGGGCTGGGCACCAGGACGCCCGCGGTGTCGGCGGCGGCCAGCGCGGCGACCCGCTGGGCGATGGACCGCAGCACGGTGTCGGGGTCGGCGCCGGACAGCAGCGCGGTGGCGATGTCGCTGCCCGCCTGGGCCCAGGCCCGCCGGTGCTCGGCCCGCTCGTACAGCTGGGCGCTCTCGATCGCCAGGCCGGCCGCCGTGGCCAGCGCCTGGGCGGCCTTCTCGTCCGCCGCGGTGAACGGTCCCCCCGTGCGCCGGGCGGTCAGGTAGAGGTTGGCGAACACCCGGCCTCCGACGCGCACCGGCACGCCGAGGAAGCTGTCCATCGGCGGGTGCCCGTCGGGGAAACCGAGGTACTGCGGGTGCTCCCGCAGGTCTTCCAGGCGCAGCGGCAACGGCGTGTGGGTCAGCACGCCGAGCACGCCTGCCCCGGTGGGCAGCCGGCCGATGCGGTCACGGTCGGAGGCGTCCATCCCGACCACCACGAACCGCTCGATCGCCGTGCCGTCGCGATCGAGCACGCCCAGGGCGCCGAAGGTGGCGTCGACCTGCTCGACGGCCACGCGGACGACGCCCTCCAGCGTCGCCTCGAGGTGGTCGCTGTGCGCCGCCGCCTGCACGCCGGCGGCCAGCAGGGGCACCGCGGCCGGAGAGGCGTCACGCGGGAGAGGACCGGGCGGGGTCACGGCCCGGCCGTCGAGGGGGCGGCAGTCGTCGGGATGGGCGTACCGGCCTCCGTCAGGCGCCTCGGGCCAGGCGACGGGCGGGCAGCCGGGGGACGGCGGGCCGCAGCAGGGTCTTGCCGTGCTCGCCCACCACGACCAGGTCGGCTCCCCGGGCGGCGCTGGTCAGGGCGTCGAAGACCGGTCGTTCCAGGACGGTGGTGCGGGTGCGCCCGACCACGCCGGTCTCGGCGATGGCCCGCAGGACCTGGGCCTCCAGCCGCTCCAGGGCGGCGGCCACGGCCGGGCGCGACGGGCGGGTCAGCCCGCTCAGCGGGTCCTCGTCGTCCCCGTCGAGGACGCTGACCGCGATCACGGTGGCCTCGCGGCGGGCGGCCTCGCGCAGGGCCCACACCAGCGCGCCGTGGCCGTGCGGTGAGCCGTCGACGTCGACGATCAGCCAGGGGCTCTGCCGGCGGGGGAGCAGCGGGCTCAGCCGCATCGGCTCCACGCGCGGCCTGGCCTCCTCCGCGCCCTCGGCCTCCGCGGCGAGCGGCTGCGCCGTCTCGGGCACCCTGTCCTCCGGCATGTCGCCCCCAGTGCGCTGATGCGCCGTCGTCCGACTGCCGGACGGCCGTGGTGGCCGCCGCCGTGTCACCGGCTCTCCGTTGAGCCGGCGCGCGTCGGTCTGGCAGGGATCGTGGCCGCCGGCGCGGGGGGACGGCAGGGACCAAGGGCCTGACCGGCCGCCGGTTCAGGGGTTACGGGACCGTTCCGGAAGGCGCGCTGTGCGTGTCACTCCGCTGTGTGACCGGCCACACACAGTTGGCCGCGGGATACGCCGACGACGACGGTCGCGTCCCGGTCGTCGTCCCGGGCGACCTCCGCGGACAGTCCGCCGGCCTCGACGGCGGCCGCGGTCAGCGGGGCCTGCGCGGCGCTGGTCTCCACGAGGAGGGTGCCGCCGGGACCGAGCCACCGCCGCGCCTCGGCCGCGACCCGGCGGTGCAGGTCGACGCCGTCGGCTCCGCCGTCCAGGGCGGACCGGGGCTCGTGGTCGCGCGCCTCCGGGGGCATGCCCGCGATCGCCGCCGTCGGCACGTACGGGGCGTTGACCGCGAGCAGGTCCACCCGGCCGGCCAGGTGCCCGGGCAGCGCGGCGTAGAGGTCGCCGCGGTGCACGCGGGCACCGACGGGCGCGAGGTTGCGCCGGGCGCAGCGCACCGCCACCGGGTCGATGTCGGCGGCGTGCAGCTCGACGCCGCCGCGCGTGGAGGCGATCGCCAGCCCCACGGCCCCGGAGCCGCAGCACAGGTCCACCACGACCGGCCGGTCCGTGCCGCGCAGCAGGCCGACGGCCCGTTCGACGAGGAACTCGGTGCGGCGGCGGGGCACGAAGACGCCGGGTTCCACGCCCACGCGCAGCCCGGAGAACGCCGCCCAGCCGAGCACCGTCTCCAGGGGTTCGCCCGCCACCCGGCGCGCGAGCAGGGCCTCGAGGTGGCCGGCGTCGGCGGCGTCGGCCAGCAGGACGGCGGCCTCCTCCTCGGCGAAGACGCAGCCGGCGGCGCGCAGCCGCGGGACGAGCGCCGTGGCCGGCGGGAGGGAGACGGGAACCGGGACCTCCTGGACGAGGCGCGGCCGCCCGGAGAGGCGAGGAGAGCGGGTGACGAGAATCGAACTCGCACTGTCAGCTTGGGAAGCTGATGTTCTACCATTGAACTACACCCGCGGGGACGTGCCGAGCTTACCGGAGAGCCCCGGAGGGCGTGAGCAGGCCCCCCGCTCGCCTCAGGCCGTGCGGATGACCACCGTCGTGCCGGCCGGGCTCGGGGTGGCGGTGATCTCGCCGACCGCGCTCATCAGCATCGAGCCACGGCCGCGGTCCATGCTCGGCACCCGCTCCCGCCACCGGCCGTAGTCGCGGACGGCGATCTCCACCCGCCCGCCGACGACCTCGGCGGCGACGTCGATGTACGGCTCGGCCGGGTCCTGAGCGTGCTCGACGGCGTTCGTGGCCGCCTCGCAGGTGGCCAGCACCAGGTCGTAGGCGAGGTCCTCGCCGAGCCGCGCCTCGGCGAACAGCGCCCGCAGCCGCCGGCGCAGCGCCGGGACGGAGGCGGTGGTCGACGGGAAGCGCCAGCGGCCGCTCACCGGCGTCGCCTCGGGGGAGGTCTCGGGGTCGGAGGCCAGCGGACGGCGGGGCCGCGGCGGGCCGCCCGCCGGCTCGGGCCGCAGGATCGCCGGACGGAGAGCCGGGGCGGCCGGGGGCGCGCCGCTCGTCGGGCGGCCGGCAGCGCGGTCCAGGACCGTCCGCAGCCGCGCGACCAGCTCGGCGGACTCGAACGGCTTGGGCAGGTAGTCGTCCACGCCCGCGTCGAACCCCTCGACGGCGGCCTCCTGGCCGGCCCGCGCGGTGAGCATGACCACGGGCACGCTGCGGGTCGCGGGGTCAGATCGCAGCGCGCGGAGCAGGCCGAAGCCGTCCAGGCCCGGCATCATCACGTCGGTCAGGACGACGTCGGGCCGCGCGGCGTGGATGCCGGCCAGCGCCTGCTCGCCGTCGGCAGCGGTCCGCACCGTCCAGTGCCGCGACAGCACGCGCGTCAGGTACGCGCGCATGTCGGCGTTGTCGTCGACCACCAGCACGGTCGCCCCGGGGGCACCGGGCGGCGCCGGCCAGCCGAGGTCGTCGTCCCACGGGGCCACGGTCGCGCTGCCGGTGGTCGGCGTGGCCGGGCCGTCGGCCTCGGCGTCGGGGGCCCCGAACGGCACCGCGACGGTGAAGGAGCTGCCGACGCCGGGCGCGCCGGCCGCCTCGACCGTGCCGCCGTGCAGGCCGGCCAGCTCGCGGACCAGCGCCAGCCCGAGTCCGGTGCCCTCGCGGCTGCGGGCGGCGGACCCGGCGACCCGGTGGAAGCGCTCGAACAGGTGCGGCAGCTCCGCGGCCGGGATGCCGACCCCGGTGTCCGACACCCGCAGCACCAGCCGGTCGCCGTCCGCCCGCAGGGTGACGTCGATGCCGCCGACGAAGGTGTACTTCACCGCGTTGGCGACCAGGTTGAGGACGATCTTCTCCCACATCCGCGGGTCCACGTAGGCCGGGCGCGGCAGCGGCGGGCAGTCGACGGTGAGCCGCAGACCGGCCCGCTCGGCGGCCGCGCGCAGCACGCCGGCCAGCTCCGCGGTGTAGGCGGCGAGGTCGGTCTCCACCCGGACGGCGGCGGTGCGGCCGGCCTCGATGCTCACGAACTCCAGCAGGTCGTTGACCAGCCGCTGCAGCCGCTGCCCGTTGCGGAGGGCCAGGGTGAGCGGCTCGCGGACCGTGTCCGGCAGCGCGGCGTCGCCGTCGGCCAGCGCGTCGCCGATCGGGGCGAGCAGCAGGGTCAGCGGCGTGCGCAGCTCGTGGCTGACGTCGGCGAAGAACGCGGTCTTGGCCCGGTCGAGCTCGGCCAGCGACTCGGCGCGCGACCGCTCGGCGGCGTAGGCCCGCGCGTTGACCACCGCGCCGGCGAACTGGCCGGCCAGGAGCTCGTGGAAGGAGCGGTACTCCTCGTCGAGCGCCCGGTTGGGGTTGACGCCGACGACCAGCGCCCCCACCGGCTCCGCGCCGGCGCCACCGTTCAACGGGAGCGCGACGGCCGCGGTGACCGGGTCGCCCCACGGGCCGCCGGTCAGCCGCAGCCGCGCCACCTCGGCGGGCAGCAGGTCGCCGGGCCCGGCGGCCACGGCGGGCAGCAGCCCGGCGTCGCACCCGGTCACCGCCGCCCGGTGCAGCCCGGTCTCGCCGGGTCGGCTCAGGTAGACCGCCGCGAACGGCACGTCGAGCGGGTCCCCGGCCAGGGCGCCGGTCATCTCCCGGACGGCGGCGACGTCGTCCCCGAGCAGCCCGGCCGACGACGCGACGTCGTGCAGCAGCCGCTGGCGGCGCTCGGCCAGCACCTGCCGGGTCACCTCGGTGCACACCGCGTGCATGCCGGCGACCTGGCCGTCGTCGCCGAAGGCGGGGGCGTGGGAGACGGTGAAGTAGGTCTCCTCGCGGTAGCCGGCCCGTTCGAGCAGGAGCAGCAGCTGGGGGATCCAGGACGGCTCGCGGGCCGCCATCGCGTGCTCGACCGGTCCCTGCAGCGCGGCCCAGCCCTCGGCGAGGGTGACCCGCAGGTCGTCGCCGATCGCGGCGGGGTGCTTGGCGCCGATGAGGGTGGCGTAGGCGTCGTTGTAGATCTGGGTGTAGCCCGGGCCCCAGGCGAGGATCATCGGGAAGCGGGAGGCGAGGACGGTGCGCACCACGTGCCGCAGGCTCGCCGGCCAGCCCGACACCGGGCCGAGCGGTGTGGCCGACCAGTCGAAGGCGGCCATCAGCCGGCCGTTCTCGCCGCCGTCGCGGAAGAGCTCTCCGTCCCCGGGGGCCGAGGGCACGTCGGGTCCTCCGCTCACGTCCTTGGCTTCCCTCCCCGATCCGATCCTGGGCCGGTGGCCGGGGCGGCTCGCGTCGCACGCCCGGCCACTGGTCCGGCCGGGGCCGGACGCCGGAGGGGAGGCTACCCCGGCGGCAGGCCCGCACCGTCAGACCCCACGGTGCCCGGGAGGTCACCGCACAGCCGCTCGACAGGACCGGCGCGGCCACCGTTCCCGCCCGCGTCCGGGTCGACGGGCCCGGGCGCGGGTTCGCCCGGAGTGGTGAGCGGAGGGCGGTCCCTAGACTCCCGCGCATGCTGCTGTCCGACCGCGACATCACGGCTGCGATCGCCGAGGGACGGCTCGGGATCGAGCCCTACGACAAGGGACTGGTGCAGCCCTCGAGCATCGACGTCCGGTTGGACCGCTACTTCCGGGTCTTCAACAACGCGCGGTACACCCACATCGACCCGGCGCTCCAGCAGGACGACCTGACCACCCTGGTCGAGCCCGCCGGTGACGAGCCGTTCGTGCTGCACCCGGGGGAGTTCGTGCTGGGGTCCACGCTGGAGGTGGTCACGGTCCCCGACGACCTGGCCGCGCGGCTGGAGGGCAAGAGCTCCCTGGGCCGGCTGGGCCTGCTCACCCACTCGACGGCCGGCTTCGTCGACCCGGGCTTCTCCGGCCACATCACGCTGGAGCTGTCCAACGTGGCGAACCTGCCGATCACCCTGTGGCCGGGGATGAAGATCGGGCAGCTGTGCCTGTTCCGGCTGACCACGCCGGCCGAGCACCCGTACGGGTCGGCGGTGTACGGCTCGCGCTACCAGGACCAGCGCGGCCCGACGCCGTCCCGGTCGTTCCGCAACTTCACCCGCGCGGAGACCCGCCGCCCGGCTCGGTGACGTGCACGGTGACCGGCGGCTCCGTGCCGGCCACCTCGATGACGTCGCCGTGGTGGGCGTCCGACCCCCAGCCGGGCACCTCGTCGTCGACGTACCGCTCGCGGGTCACGAACCAGCCGGTGACCGCCAGCACGGCCACGCCGGCGAGGACGACGACGAACATGCCGGTGTAGCTGCCGGTGCTGCCGCGCAGGACGCCGACGAGCAGCGGCCCTGCCCCGGCCAGCAGGTACCCCCAGCCCTGCGTGGTGGTGGACAGCGCCGCGGTGGTCTCCGGCGTGCGGGCCCGCAGCCCGATGAGGGTCAGCACCATGGCGAAGGTGCCCGTGCCGAGCGCGAGCAGGCCCATCCACAGCCACGGCACGCCGCGCGGCGCGACCATGAGCCCCACCCAGCCGGCGACGTAGCTGACGCAGAAGCCGGCCAGCAGCGGCCGCTGCAGGTGCGGGCGGACGGTGAGCGTCGGGACGATCGCGTTGAGCGGGATGACGACGATCGTGTTGATGCCGAGCAGCAGGCCGGCGGTCGCCGCGCTGAGGCCCTCGTCCCGCAGGTACTGCGCCGTCCATCCGATGAGGACGTAGGCCTGCATCGACTGCATCGCGAAGAACAGCGCGAGCGCCAGCGCCATCCGGCTGCGGAGGAGCGAGCGCATCCGCACCCGCCGGTGCGCCTCCCGCGAGGCCCCCGGGCGGGCCGGCACGGAGAGCCAGGGCAGGGCGGTGACCGCGGCGAACACCGCCCACACCCCCAGCGCCCAGCGCCAGCCGTCGGCGCCGGTCGCGGCGGCGATCGGTGCGGCGCTGACCGACGCGATCGCCCCGCCGACGGCCATCGAGACGCTGTACGCGCCGATGAGCAGCCCGGTGCGCTCGGGGAAGTAGCGCTTGACCAGGCTGGGCAGCAGCACGTTGCCGAGCGCCCCGCCGACCATCGCCAGCACGGTGCCCACCAGGAACAGCCAGAAGGCGTCGGTCACCACGCGCAGGACCGTGCCCGCCGCCATGGCCAGCAGCGCGCCGGCGAGCACGTGGCCGTCGCGGTACCGCGCGGCCAGCGGCGGGCCGGCGAAGCCGATGAGCGCGAAGCACAGCACCGGCATGGTGGTGACCACCCCGGCCAGCCCGCTGGAGATCGACAGCCCCTGCTCCAGCTCCTCGAGGACGGGTCCGACGCTGTTGACCGCCGTCCGCAGGTTGAAGCCGGTGAGCACGATGGCCACCGCGATCAACCGCAGTCCCCGGCGGCGGTCCGACCCGGAGGCGGCGGCTGCGGGGAGGGAAGGGGCGGTGCGGGTCACCCGTCGATGGTCCCCCCGCTGTCCCGGCCGGCGGCCACCGGGTCGTTTCCCCGGGCAACGACCGGGGCCCGGCGGGGGTGCTCCTCAGTTCTGGGCGCCGTGCTCCGTCGCCGCCGAGCCCGTTCCGGCCACGTCGTCGCCCGCCCGGCCCACGTCGGGGCCGGACCCGGTGCCGGGCGTGCCGACCGGGGCCAGGGAGCGCAGCAGGATCTGGCTGACGTCGAGCACCTCCACGTGCTCGCCCGCCTCGCCGTTCTGCTTCTTGGTGGTCAGCGCGTCGCTGAGCATCGTGATGCAGAACGGGCACGCGGTGGAGATGACGTCGGGGTCGAGCTCGAGGGCCTCCTCGGTGCGCTCCATGTTGATCCGCTTGCCGATCTTCTCCTCCATCCACATGCGGGCACCGCCGGCGCCGCAGCAGAAGCCGCGGTCCTTGCAGCGGTGCATCTCCTGGGTGGACAGGCCCCGGACGGAGTCGAGGATCTCCCGGGGCGGCGTGTAGACCTTGTTGTGCCGGCCGAGGAAGCACGGGTCGTGGTAGGTGACCTTGCGGTCGACCGGGGTGACCGGCGTCAGCCGGCCCTCGGCCACCAGCTGGCCGAGCAGCTGGGTGTGGTGCACGACCTCGTAGTGGCCGCCGACCTGCGGGTACTCCCGGCCCAGGGAGTTGAAGCAGTGGGGGCAGGTGGCGACGATCTTGCGCATCCCCGGCACCCGGCCCTCGAAGACGCCGTTCAGCGTCTCGACGTTCTCCTGGGCGAGCATCTGGAAGACGAACTCGTTGCCCATGCGCCGGGCCGGGTCCCCGGAGCAGGTCTCCCCGGAACCGAGGACGGCGAACTCGACGCCGGCGGTGTGCAGCAGCTCGGCGACGGCCTTGGTGACCTTCTTGGCGCGGTCGTCGATGGCGCCGGCGCAGCCGACCCAGAACAGGTACTCGACCTCGTAGGGCAGCGGGCTCTCGGCCTGCCGGACCTCGAAGTCCAGCTCCTTCATCCAGTCGTCGCGGGTGCTGGCCTGGACGCCCCACGGGTTGCCGCGGTTCTCCAGGTTGCGCAGCATCACGCCGGCCTCGGAGGGGAAGTTGGACTCGATGAGCACCTGGTAGCGGCGCATGTCGTCGATGTGGTCGACGTGCTCGATGTCGACCGGGCACTGCTCCACGCAGGCGCCGCAGTTCGTGCAGCTCCACAGGACGTCGGGGTCGATGACCCCGCCCTCCTCGAGGGTGCCGACCAGCGGCCGGTGCGCCTGGGCCTCGTTGGTGCCCTCGATGCGGGCGTAGCCCGACGCCCAGACCTGCTCGTCGCTCGGCTTGAGGACGTCGTAGTCCGGCGCCGTCTCGCCGGCGGTCTTCTCACCGAGCAGGTACGGGGCCTTGGCGTACAGGTGGTCCCGCAGGTCCATGATCAGCATCTTCGGCGACAACGGCTTGCCGGTGTTCCAGGCCGGGCACTGGCTCTGGCACCGCCCGCACTCGGTGCAGGTGGTGAAGTCGAGCATCCCCTTCCAGGTGAAGTCCTCGATCTTGCCGCGACCGAAGATCGCTTCCTCGTCGGGGTCCTCGAAGTCGATCGGCTTGCCGCCGGAGGTCATCGGCTGCAGCGGGCCGAGGGCGACGCCGCCGTCGTCCTCCCGCTTGAAGTAGATGTTGAAGAACGCGCTGAACCGGTGCCAGGCCACGCCCATGTTGAGCAGCCGGGAGACCACGACCAGCCAGATCAGCGAGACGACGATCTTGACGAAGGCGACGACCGACAGCAGGTCCGGGCTGTCGGGCAGCACGGTCGCCAGGGCGCCGGAGACCGGGTGCGACCAGGCCGGCGCCTCGGTCAGGTCGGAGGAGACCTTCAGCGCCCGGATCAGCAGGATGCAGACGCCGACGACGAGGACGACGGCCTCGACGAAGTAGCCGCGGCCCTCGTTGGACCCGGCGAACCGGCTGGACCGGCCCTGCCGGCGCGGGTGGTCCTTCTGGCGCCGGTAGATCAGGTACAGGATGCCGAGGATCGTGCCGGTGCCGATGATGTCGGCGAACAGGTTCCACAGGCTCCACTCGCCGATGATCGGCAGGTGGAACGCCGGGTTCCAGACCTCACCGAAGGCCTCGACCAGGGTGAGGAACAGGCCGTAGAAGCCGACGAAGACGAACCAGTGGGCCACGCCGATCGACGACCACTTGAGCATCCGGGTGTGCCCGAGCGACTCGGTGACCAACGTCTTGAGCCGCGGGCCGAGGGGGCCGGACCGTGTGGCGTCCGGCTGCCCGGTCCGGATGATCCGGATCATCGCGCGGACCGCCCGGTAGGCGAACACGACCGCCACGACGAGGAACAGCACCGCGATCGTCCCGAGGACGATCTGCAAGGGGCCCATCGACTTCCCTCCCGGACACCGGTGCGGCGTCCGTTGATCCGCCGACGCCGGCAGGGCGGACGGCGCTCACCACCGTCCGCACGATAGCCGCCGTGCCGACAGGCTACTCACCGGTAACCCCTGCATGGCCTGCCGTCCTCACCGCACCGTCGCCGTCGGCGCGGTGCAGCGCGAGGGCGGCGCCCGGGAGGTGAGGGCGGCGATCACGGGTCATCCGGCACGGCGCACACCGCGGGCCCGCGGTGTGGCCGAGAAGGACCGCACCGCGGGGCCCGGTGCCGCGAGCAGCGCCCGCAGACGCGCCTCCACGGGTGGCCAGCCGGCGTCCAGGTCGGCGTCGGCGATGCGGACGACCCGGACGTCGAGCGCCCGCAGCTCGTCCTCGCGCCGCTTCTCCTCCCAGAGGACGCGCTCCGGCGTGCGGCCGCGCCAGGGGTCGCTGTACTTCACCCGGCCGTCGAACTCGACGGCCACGGCTGCCTCGTCGAACCAGGCGTCCACCACCGCGACGAGCCGGCCGGCGACGCGGATCTCCACCTGCAGCTCCGGAGACGGGAACCCGGCGCCGACGATGCGCAGCCGGCCCCGGGTCTCCAGCGGCGACTCGGCGCGCCCGTCGGCCAGCCCGATCGCCCGCACGGCGCGTGCTGCGCCGGGCCAGTGCCGGACCGTGTCGAGCACCCGCTGCAGCTCGGCGTTCGTCGTCCGTCCGCCGAGGAGGGCGGCGTCGGCCGCCACCACCGCGTCCTCCAGCGGCCACTCGCGTGCGGAGTCCACCAGTGCGCGCGACGTCGACGTCACGCGGAGCGGTCCGGTCGTCGTGACGTCGGCCGCGGCGAGCGGGGCGGCCTTCATGAGGTAGCCGGGCCCGCGCCGCCACTGGAGCGGGTCGGTGAGGCGGACGGTCGCGTCGAGGTCCCGCGGCACCGGCAGCCCGCGGAGGCGGACAGCCGTCCCGTGGCTCAGGGCGGCAGTCGGGCGGTCGATGCTCAGGAGCACGGCCACCGCGTCCACGAGGTGCCGCCCGCCGTCCTCCTCGTGGACCGCGAGGACGTCGGCCGGGACGTAGACGCCGCGACGGACGCGGACCCATCGGCCGGACGAGCAGAGGTGGCGGATCTCGGGCTCGCCGTAGCCGGCACGACGGGCGTCGGTCGCGGTGAACAGGCCGTGCTGACGCTCGGCGACGGCGCGGAGGAGAGGGTGCACGCCGGTGACCGTGCCGTTGTCCCAGGTGGACGGGAGGGCTCCCGGCGGATCTGTGGACGGCCACGAGGGCTGGCCGCACAGGCCCCCGGGAACAGTTTCGCTCGGGGTGCCGTTAGGGTGGGCAGGAAAGTTGAGTGGACCCCGCGCAAGATGGGCACTCAGCTCCTGCAGACAACAGAACCACCCCGGTACACACGGAAGAGAGGCCATCTCCATGGCTCGAGCGGTCGGTATCGACCTCGGCACCACCAACTCCGTCGTCACCGTCCTGGAGGGCGGCGAGCCGACGGTCATCGCCAACTCCGAGGGTTCGCGCACCACCCCGTCGGTCGTCGCGTTCGCGAAGAACGGCGAGGTCCTGGTCGGCCAGTCGGCGAAGAACCAGGCGGTCACCAACGTCGACCGCACCATCCGCAGCGTCAAGCGCGAGATGGGCACCGACTGGAAGTCGCCGGAGATCGACGGCAAGCGGTACACCCCGCAGGAGATCAGCGCCCGCGTCCTGCAGAAGCTCAAGCGGGACGCCGAGACCTACCTGGGCGAGCCGGTGACCGACGCGGTCATCACCGTCCCGGCCTACTTCGAGGACGCGCAGCGCCAGGCCACCAAGGAAGCCGGTGAGATCGCCGGCCTCAACGTCCTGCGGATCGTCAACGAGCCGACCGCGGCCGCGCTGGCCTACGGCCTGGACAAGGGCGAGACCGAGCAGACGATCCTCGTCTTCGACCTCGGCGGCGGCACCTTCGACGTCTCCCTGCTCGAGATCGGCGAGGGCGTCATCGAGGTGAAGGCCACCGCCGGTGACAACCACCTCGGCGGCGACGACTGGGACCAGAAGGTCATGGACCACCTGGTCCGGACGTTCAACGCGTCCAACGGCATCGACCTGTCCAAGGACAAGCTGGCCATGCAGCGCCTCCGCGAGGCCGCGGAGAAGGCCAAGATCGAGCTGTCCGGTGCGCAGTCGACCAACGTCAACCTGCCCTACATCACCGCCGGCGCCGAGGGCCCGCTGCACCTCGACGTCACCATCACCCGCGCCGAGTTCCAGCGGCTGACCCAGGACCTGCTCGACCGCGCCCGCGCGCCGTTCAACCAGGCCATCCGGGACGCCGGCATCTCCGTGGGCCAGATCGACCACGTCGTCCTCGTCGGTGGGTCCACCCGCATGCCGGCCGTGAGCGACCTGGTGAAGGAGCTCACCGGCGGCAAGGAGCCCAACAAGGGCGTCAACCCCGACGAGGTCGTCGCCGTCGGCGCCGCGCTGCAGGCCGGCGTCCTCCGCGGCGAGGTCAAGGACGTCCTGCTGCTCGACGTCACCCCGCTGTCCCTGGGCATCGAGACCAAGGGCGGGATCATGACCAAGCTCATCGAGCGCAACACCACGATCCCGACCAAGCGCAGCGAGATCTTCACGACGGCCGACGACAACCAGCCGTCCGTGCAGATCCAGGTCTTCCAGGGCGAGCGCGAGATGGCCGCCTACAACAAGAAGCTCGGCATGTTCGAGCTGACCGGTCTGCCCCCGGCGCCGCGTGGTGTCCCGCAGATCGAGGTGGCCTTCGACATCGACGCCAACGGCATCGTCCACGTCCACGCCAAGGACCTCGGCACGGGCAAGGAGCAGTCGATGACCATCACCGGCGGCTCGGCCCTCCCGAAGGACGACATCGAGCGGATGATGAAGGACGCCGAGGCGCACGCCGAGGAGGACAAGCGCCGCCGCGAGGAGGCCGAGACCCGCAACCTCGCCGAGTCGCTGCAGTACCAGACCGAGAAGTTCCTGGCCGAGAACGGCGACAAGATCCCGGCCGAGAAGAAGGAGGAGCTCGGCGAGGCGCTCACCGAGCTGCGCTCGGCCCTCGGCGGGTCCGACATCGCCGCGATCAAGGCCGCCCAGGAGAAGGTCGCCCGCGTCTCCCAGGAGGTCGGCGGGGCGCTCTACGCCCAGCAGGCCGAGGCGAGCGCGGCCGGCGCCCAGGCCGGCCCCGGTGCCGGCGCGGGAACCCCCGGTGACGCCGGTGCGTCGGGTACGACGACGACGGAGGACGACGTCGTCGACGCCGAGATCGTCGACGAGGACAACGACCGCCGATGACAGCCAGGGAAGAGGAGCCGCGGGTCGTCATCCGCGACAAGCGGCGCATCGACCCGATCAGCGGCACCGTGCGGGTGCCGGCCGGCGAGCAGCCGGCCGGCGCCCGCACGGGCGCAGACGTGCCCGACCGGACCGCGCCGGGTCCAGCGCCGAGCTGGGCAGCGCAAGGGGAGCAGATGAGCGAGCACGAGACCGTCGCCGGGCAGCCGGCGGCGGACGACGACCTGAGCCGCCAGCTGGCGGAGCGGACGGACGACCTCCAGCGGGTCACCGCCGAGTACGCCAACTACCGCCGCCGGGTGGACCGGGACCGGCAGCTGGTGGTCGACCAGGCCGCCGAGCGGTTCGCCGCGCAGCTGTTCCCGATCGTCGACGACATCGAGCGGGCCCGTGACCACGGCGACCTGACCGGCGCGTTCAAGCTGGTCGCCGACCGGGTCCTCGGCCTGCTCGAGGGCTTGGGCGTGGCGGCGTTCGGGACGGCGGGCGACCCCTTCGACCCGTCGCTGCACGAGGCCGTCATCCACGACACCTCGGCCGAGGTCGACGTCCCGACGGCCACGACGGTGCTGCGGCAGGGCTTCCGCCGCGGCGACCGGGTGCTGCGGACGGCGATGGTCGCGGTGACCGACCCGGAGACCCCGGCGCCGGCGCCGGTGCCGGCGGACGGGGCCGGCGACCCCGCCGCGGCGCAGCCGGGCGAGGGCCCGGCGGCGGCGTCCGACTGAGACGGGAGGAGGGCGCCCGATGAGCACCCGGGACTTCATCGAGAAGGACTACTACGCCGCGCTGGGCGTCCCCCAGAGCGCCGACGCCGCGGAGATCAAGAAGGCCTACCGCAAGCTCGCCCGTGACCTGCACCCGGACAAGAACCCGGGCAACACGCAGGCGGAGGCCAAGTTCAAGGACGTGTCGGAGGCCTACGACGTCCTCTCCGACACCAAGCGGCGGGCCGAGTACGACGAGGCCCGCCGGCTGTTCGGGGCCGGCGGCGCGGGAGCCCGCGCGGGCTTCCCCGGAGGGTTCCCCGGCGGTGCCGGCGGCGGGCAGCCGTTCGACCTCGGCGACCTGTTCGGCGCCGCCGGTGGTGCTCCGCGGAGTGGGGGCACCGGCGGGCTCGGCGACCTGTTCGGCGGGCTCTTCGGCGGCGGGGCCGGCACCGGCGGCTCGGCGCGGGCCCGCAGCCAGGCGGCGTCCGGACCGGCCCGCGGCCAGGACGTCGAGACCGAGGCGACCCTCTCCTTCGACGAGGCCGTCCTCGGCGTCACCGTGCCGCTGCGGATGCAGAGCCCCGGCACCTGCCCCACCTGCTCCGGCAGCGGGGCGCGGCCGGGCACCTCGCCGCACACCTGCCCGGTCTGCCAGGGGGCCGGCGTCACCAGCCGCAGCCAGGGCGCGTTCGCCTTCTCCGAGCCGTGCCGCAACTGCCGCGGCACCGGCCAGGTGGTCGACGACCCCTGCCCGACCTGCGCGGGCAACGGCGTGACCACCCAGACCCGCACCATCACGGTGCGGATCCCGGCCGGCGTCAAGGACGGCCAGCGCATCCGGCTGGCCGGCAAGGGGGCACCGGGCCGGCGCGGGGGCCCGGCCGGCGACCTGTTCGTCGTCGTGCACGTCGCCGACCACGAGCTGTTCGGCCGCAAGGGCAACGACCTGACGCTGACCGTGCCGATCACGTTCGCCGAGGCCAGCCTGGGCGCGACGCTGACGGTGCCCACCCTCGACGGCAACGTCACGCTCAAGGTGCCCCCCGGCACGGCGAGCGGCCAGACGCTGCGCGTCCGGGGGAGGGGCGTGCCGGGCAAGGGCCGGGCGGGGGACCTCCTGGTCACCGTCGAGGTGGCCGTGCCCAAGAAGCTCAGCCCGGCCGCCCAGGAGGCGGTCAAGGTGCTCGACGCCGAGCTCGGCGACCCGCGGCCCCGGATCACCGCCGCCGTCCAGGGCGGGGGAGCGCGGTGAGCGCCCCCGCCGAGGGTGGCCGGGCGCGGCAGGACGCCGGCCGCGCCGTCGCCGAGGACGCCCCGGTCTTCGTCATCTCGGTCGCCGCCGAGCTCGCCGGGATGCACGCGCAGACCCTGCGCCAGTACGACCGGCTGGGCCTGGTGCGGCCGGGTCGCACGGCCGGCGGTGGCCGGCGGTACAGCCCGCGCGACGTCGCGCTGCTGCGCGAGGTCCAGCGGCTGTCCCAGGAGGACGGCGTCAACCTCGCGGGCATCAAACGGATCATCGACCTCGAGTCGCAGGTCGAGGCGCTCCAGCTGCGGGTGCGGGAGCTGCTGGCCGAGCTGGAGATCGCCGAGACCCGGCGGATCGCCGCCGAGTCCGCCGTCCAGGCCGGCTACGGCGGCGACCTCGTGCCGATGCGGCCCTCGACGTCGGCGCTGGTCGTCTGGCGTCCGAGGGAAGCGCGGTGAGCGGGAGCGCTCTGCACGACGCGTTCGTCCAGGTGGAGCGGGAGATCGGGTTGCTGCTGCGCCGGTCCCGCGCCATCTCCGCCCGGCTGTCCCGCGAGCTGCACCCCGACCTCGACGGCGCGGCGTACGGGCTGCTGGCTCTGCTCGAGGACAGCGGGCCCCTGCGGGCCAGCGACCTGGTCGCCCGGCTGGGCCTGGACAAGAGCACGGTGAGCCGGCAGGTGGCCTCCCTGGTCGAGCTGGGGATGGTCACCCGGGAGGCCGATCCGGCCGACGGCCGCGCCCAGGTGCTGCGCACGTCCCAGGAGGGCGCCTCCCGGCTGGCCGCCATCCGCGAGGCGCGGCGGGCCCGCTGGGAGTCCGACCTCGCCGACTGGCCGGCCGACGACGTCGCCACCCTCGCCGAGCTGCTCTCGCGGCTGAACCGCCTGGGTGAGGCGCGGGACGACCTCGCGCGGGAGCTCCGGCCGGGGGGCTGACCGGCCGGACCGCAGGCCGCTGACCCGCCGGGGTCACCTCCGTCACAAATGTTGTAGACCGCAACCAACTGACTGTATGGTTGCGGTCTGCAAGTAACCCCGTGGCGAGGAACCCCCGTGCCCATCACTCCCGAGACCCGCGACCGGCTGACCGCCGGCGTCGCCCAGGTCGTCCGCACCGGGCGGCAGCTCAGCGTCCGCGCCGCCGGCGCCATCTCCGGCGACCTGCCCTCCTACGGGTGGGCCCTGCTGCTGCCCCTCGAGCAGGACGGGGAGCAGCGCTGCGGCGCGTTGGCGACCCGCGTCGGCGTGGACGTCTCCGTCGCCAGCCGCCAGCTGGCCGCCCTCGAGCGCTCCGGCTACGTCGAGCGCCGTCCCGACCCGCACGACGGGCGGGCGAGCCTCGTGCACCTCACCGACGCCGGCACGGCCGCGCTCGCCGCGACCCGGGCACTGCGCTCGGAGTGGGCCACCACGGCCCTGGCCGGCTGGGACGAGGACGACGCGCGGCAGCTCGGCGAGCTGCTCGAGCGCCTGGCCGCGGACCTCGACCGCTCGCTCGCCGACCTCACCCTCGCCGGCGCCGCATCGTGACCGGCCCCTCGTCGCGTCGCTCGACCCCATCACCGCACCGCCCAGGAGATCCGTGACCAGCACCCTCGACGACCGCACGTCGGCCGCCACCGCCCCCGCCGCCGACGTCGCGCCCGCCGAGCAGCAGGGTGCGATGACCCACCGCCAGATCCTGTCGGCGCTGTCCGGGATGTTGCTGGCGATGTTCGTGGCGTTCCTGTCCTCGACCGTCGTCTCCAACGCCCTGCCGACGATCATCACCGACCTCCGCGGCACCCAGGGTCAGTACACCTGGGTGGTCACCG
The DNA here is from genome assembly GCF_051383655.1 of Geodermatophilus sp. CPCC 205761. Taxonomy (NCBI): domain Bacteria; kingdom Bacillati; phylum Actinomycetota; class Actinomycetes; order Geodermatophilales; family Geodermatophilaceae; genus Geodermatophilus; species Geodermatophilus sp. CPCC 205761. The sequence goes on along the minus strand of NZ_JALPKQ010000007.1, from coordinate 31,271 downwards.
CGACCCTGCTGGCCTCCACGGCGTCCACGCCGATCTGGGGCAAGCTCGCCGACCTGTTCAGCAAGAAGCTGCTGATCCAGATCTCGATCGTGATCTTCATCGTCGGCTCGGTGCTGGCCGGCCTGGCCCAGTCGGTGGAGACCCTCATCTCCTGGCGGGTGCTGCAGGGCCTCGGCCTGGGCGGCGTCCAGGCACTCGTGCAGATCGCGATGGCGGCGATGATCAGCCCGCGCGAGCGGGGCCGGTACTCCGGCCTCATCGGGGCGGTCATGGCGGTCGCGACGGTCGGCGGGCCGCTCATCGGCGGGGTGCTGGTCGACACCAGCTGGCTGGGCTGGCGGTCGGTGTTCTACCTGGGCGTCCCGTTCGGCGTCGTGGCGCTGGTCCTGCTGCAGCGCACCCTGCACCTGCCGGTGACCCGGCGCGCCGTCTCGATCGACTACCTCGGCGCGACCTTCCTGACCGCCGGGGTCTCCGCGCTGCTCATCTGGGTCACCCTGGCCGGCGGCACGTTCCCCTGGTGGTCGGCGGAGACGGCGCTGTTCCTCAGCGGTGGGGTGCTGGCGATCGTGGCCTTCGTCGTCACCGAGCTCCGGGCGAAGGAGCCGATCGTGCCGCTGCGGCTGTTCCGGGACCGGACGACGACGCTGGCGATCCTGGCCAGCATGGCGATCGGCGTGGCCATGTTCGGCTCGTCGGTCTTCCTCGGCCAGTACCTGCAGATCTCCCGCGGCTACTCGCCGACGGCGGCCGGCCTGCTGACCATCCCGATGGTCGCGGGGCTGCTGCTCTCCTCGACCGTCTCGGGCCTGCTCATCACCCGCTCCGGCCGGTGGAAGCGCTTCCTCGTCGCGGGCTCGCTGCTCGTCGTCGCCGGGTTCGGGTTGCTGGCCACCGTCGACCACGAGACGGACATGGTCGTGCTGGGGGTCTTCCTGTTCGTGCTGGGCGTGGGCATCGGCATGACGATGCAGAACCTCGTGCTCGCGGTGCAGAACACCGTCGCGGCCCGCGACCTGGGCGCCGCCAGTTCCGCCGTCGCGTTCTTCCGCAGCCTGGGCGGCACGATCGGCGTCTCCGTGCTCGGCGCGGTGCTCAGCGCGCGGGTCGGCGACCTGATCGGCCAGGGGCTGGCCGGGGTCCCGGGAGCGGCGCAGGCCGCCCAGGGCCCCGGCGAGGTCGGCCTGGCCGACCTCGCCGAGGCGCCGCCGGCGATCCGGACCCTCATCGAGGTGTCCTACGGCGACGCGACCGGGCGGATCTTCGCCATCTCCGCCGTCGTCGCGGTGGTCGCCGTGGTGGCGATCGTGTTCATCCGCGAGATCGCGCTGCGCACCGAGAGCGGCGAGGAGCGGCTGCGCCGCGGCGCCTGAGCCGCACCGACGACGGCGGCCCGTCCCCCACCCCGGGGGACGGGCCGCCGTCGTCCCTCGTCAGCTGTCCAGTGCGGCGTCCAGGCTGATGTCGACGGCGGCCAGGGCCTTGCTGACCGGGCAGCCGACCTTGGCGGCCTGGGCCGCCTTCTCGAAGCCGGCCGCATCGAGCCCGTCGACCTCGCCGCGGACGGTGAGCTTGATCGTGGTGATGGTGGGTGCACCGTCCTTCTGGCCCAGTGTCACGGCGGCGGAGACCTCGAGGGCCTGCGGGGTGCCGCCGGCCTTTCCGATCTCGCTGGACAGCGCCATCGCGAAGCACGCGGAGTGCGCGGCCGCGATCAGCTCCTCGGGGCTGGTCGTGCCGTCGGCCTCCTCGGCCGTGCGCTTGGGGAACGAGACCTCGTAGGTGCCGACCTTGGAGCTGGAGAGCTCCACCTGGCCGGAGCCCTCCATGAGGGAGCCGTTCCAGGCGGTTCGGGCGGAACGCGTGGGCATGCGATCTCCTCCGTCAGAGTGCGTACGGAGGCGCCCTACCCCGGGCGGTTGCGGGCAACCCCGTCAGTGCGCGGTCATCCGGTCGGTGACCAGCTGGAGCTTGGCCTTGAGCTCGGAGAACTCCGCGCGGTCCAGGTCGAGGGCGCAGATGATCTCGCCGGAGATCGCCTCCGCCCGGTCGCGCAGCGCCCGGCCGGCCTCGGTGAGCGAGATGGACACCGAGCGCTCGTCCTCGAGCCGGCGGTTGCGCGTGACCAGGCCCGCCGTGTTGAGGCGCTTCAGCAGCGGCGAGAGCGTGCCACTGTCGAGGAAGAGCCGGGTACCGAGCTGGCCGACGGTCTGGTGGTCCTCCTCCCACAGCAGCATCATCACGAGGTACTGCGGGTAGGTGAGCCCGATCGCGTCGAGCATGGGCCGGTAGCGCGCCGTCATCGCCCGGGAGGCCGCGTAGAGCGCGAAGCAGAGCTGGTCCTCGAGAACTGCGCTCGGGGCCGGCAGACGGGTCACGCCCGGGAGTCTAGGGGTCCACTCTGGCCGCTACCCCGGGTTGCGCTCGATCGTGGGTACCGCCTCCGCGCTTGCGGTGAGGCGACGCAGCGAGGTTGAGTGGAACAGACTCAACTCGTCCGCCGTTGGACCACTCGAGAACCCCGGCCGGACCCCGGCCCACCCGGAGAGGACCGTCCCCACCCACCATGCAGAGCAAGCTCACCACCCGTTCGCAGGAGGCCATCGCCGCCGCTCAGCGGCTGGCGGTCGACCGTGGCCAGGCCGCCCTGGAGCCCCTGCACCTGCTCGCCGCGCTGCTGGAGCAGACCGACGGCATCGCCGGACCGCTGCTCAAGGCCGTGGGGGCCGACACGGCCGACGTCCGTGCCAAGACCGAGGCCGCCCTCCGCCGGATGCCCAGCGTCAGCGGCGCGACCGTGCCCGCCCCGTCGCCGTCCCGGGAGCTGCTCCGGGTCATGAACGCCGCCGGCGAGCAGGCCAGTGCGCTCGGCGACGAGTTCGTCTCCACCGAGCACCTGCTGGTCGGCCTGGCCGAGTCCGAGGGCGAGGCCGGCGCGGTGCTCAAGAGCTCCGGCGCCACCCGCGACGCGCTGCTGGCCGCCTTCCGCACCGTCCGTGGCAACCGCAAGGTGACCACCGCCGACCCGGAGAGCACGTTCCAGGCGCTGGAGAAGTACGCCGTCGACCTCACCCAGCGCGCCCGTGACGGGAAGATCGACCCCGTCGTCGGCCGCGACACCGAGATCCGCCGGGTCGTGCAGGTGCTGTCCCGGCGGACCAAGAACAACCCGGTGCTCATCGGGGAGCCCGGCGTCGGCAAGACCGCGATCGTCGAGGGCCTGGCCCAGCGGATCGTGGCCGGCGACGTGCCGGAGAGCCTGAAGGGCAAGCGGCTCATGGCGCTGGACCTGGCGTCGATGGTGGCCGGCGCGAAGTACCGCGGTGAGTTCGAGGAGCGGCTCAAGGCCGTCCTCCACGAGATCACCGAGGCCGAGGGCGAGGTCATCACCTTCATCGACGAGCTGCACACGATCGTCGGCGCCGGGGCCACCGGCGACTCGGCGATGGACGCCGGCAACATGATCAAGCCGATGCTCGCCCGCGGGGAGCTGCGGATGGTCGGCGCGACCACCCTCGACGAGTATCGCGAGCACATCGAGAAGGACCCCGCCCTCGAGCGGCGCTTCCAGCAGGTCTTCGTCGGGGAGCCCAGCGTCGAGGACACCATCGGCATCCTGCGCGGGCTCAAGGAGCGCTACGAGGTGCACCACGGCGTCCGGATCACCGACGCCGCGATCGTCGCCGCCGCCACCCTGTCCGACCGGTACGTCACCGCGCGGTTCCTGCCGGACAAGGCGATCGACCTGGTCGACGAGGCCGCCAGCCGGCTGCGCATGGAGATCGACAGCCGCCCCGTCGAGGTCGACGAGGTCGAGCGCGCCGTGCGCCGGCTGGAGATCGAGGAGATGGCGCTGGCCAAGGAGGACGACGCGTCGTCGAAGGACCGGCTGGCCTCGCTGCGGTCCGATCTGGCCGACAAGCGCCAGCAGCTCGACGAGCTGACCGCCCGCTGGCAGCAGGACAAGGGCGCCATCGTCCGCATCCAGCAGATCAAGGAGGAGCTGGAGCGGGCGCGGCTGGAGGCCGAGCGGGCCGAGCGGGACGGCGACCTCGCGCACGTCGCCGAGCTGCGCTACGGCCGCCTGCCCCAGCTGGAGAAGGCGCTGGCCGAGGCCGAGGCGTCGGTCGAGGACGGCACCTCCATGCTCAAGGAGGAGGTCGGCCCCGACGACATCGCCGAGGTCGTGCAGGCCTGGACCGGGATCCCGGCCGGCCGGCTGCTCGAGGGCGAGACGCAGAAGCTGCTGCGGATGGAGGACGAGCTCGGCCTGCGGGTGGTCGGCCAGCCCGACGCCGTCCGTGCCGTCTCCGACGCCGTCCGCCGGGCCCGCTCCGGGGTGTCGGATCCCGACCGCCCGACCGGCTCGTTCCTCTTCCTGGGCCCGACCGGCGTCGGCAAGACCGAGCTGGCCAAGGCGCTGGCGGAGTTCCTGTTCGACGACGAGCGGGCGATGGTCCGCATCGACATGAGCGAGTACTCCGAGAAGCACTCGGTCGCCCGGCTGGTCGGCGCGCCGCCCGGCTACGTCGGTTACGAGGCCGGCGGCCAGCTCACCGAGGCGGTCCGGCGACGGCCGTACACCGTCGTGCTGCTCGACGAGGTGGAGAAGGCGCACCCCGACGTCTTCGACGTGCTGCTGCAGGTGCTCGACGACGGCCGGCTGACCGACGGCCAGGGCCGGACGGTGGACTTCCGGAACACCATCCTCATCCTGACCTCGAACCTGGGCTCGCAGCTGATCGCCGACCAGTCGGTCGAGGAGGAGCGGCGCCGGCAGGCGGTGCTCGAGGTGGTCCGGCAGCACTTCAAGCCGGAGTTCCTCAACCGGCTGGACGACGTCGTGGTCTTCCGCGCCCTGGGCAGCGAGGAGCTGGCCGGCATCGTCGACATCCAGGTCGGCGTGCTCGCCCGGCGGCTGGCCGCCCGGCGGCTGACGCTGGACGTCACCGACGCCGCCCGCGAGTGGCTGGCGATCAACGGGTTCGACCCGGTCTACGGCGCCCGGCCGCTGCGCCGGCTGGTGCAGTCGGCGATCGGCGACCAGCTGGCCCGGGCGCTGCTGGCCGGTGACATCCGGGACGGCGACACGGTCGTCGTCGACGCGCCGGACGACCTCGCCGTCGAGGGGCTGACCGTCTCCCGCGGCTGACGCTGCTCGGGCCCGCCGTTCTCCCCCCGGAGAGCGGCGGGCCCGACGCGTCGCGATCCCGATCGGGTCTCGATCGGCCCGGGGTGCTGGTCCCGCGCCGCCCGGTGGGTGAGCATCGCCGCCGAGTGCAGGAACGGGAACGGGAGCGCAGATGACATCAGGGCAGGGCGGCCAGGACCCGCAGCAGGGCTGGCAGGCACCGCCACCCCAGGGGTGGCAGCAGCCGCCGCCGCAGGGTTGGCAGGCGCCGCCTCCGCAGCAGCAGGGGTGGCAGGCGCCGCCCGCGCCGCCGCAGTACGGCTACGCCGCCGCTCCGTCGGCTCCCGGGCACGCACCCCAGGAGGCCCCGCCGCGGCCGGACACCGTGCGCTTCGGGGTCGGCGCCTTCATCGCCAGCCTGGTGCTCGGCCTGGTCGGGTCGATCGTCACCTTCGCCAGCATCGACACCCTGATCGACCAGGAGCTGGCCCGCTCCGGCGTCGACGTGTCCGTGTCCGACGACGCCGTCCAGGCCGTGCTGATCGTCAGCGCCGTCCTCGGACTGCTCCTCGTGGCCCTCGAGGCGCTGTTCATCTGGTTCGCCTGGAACGGCCGCAACTGGGCGCGGATCGTGCTGTTCGTCCTCGGCGGGCTGGGCATCATCGGCGGGCTGTCGGCGCTGGCCCAGCCGAGCACCGGGTTCCTCACCGCGCTCTCGGTCTGTCAGATGCTGGTGCTCATCGCCGGCGTCGTCCTGCTGGCCCGGCCGCAGTCGAGCGAGTGGTACCGGACCATGGGCTGGCGACGGGCCGCCGGCCTGCGCTGACCCCGCGGCGGGCGGTCCGGCCGCACCGGCTCCGCGGGGAGGCCGGAGAATGTCCCGGCCCGACGAAGGAGAGACCCCGCTCGTGACCCGCACCCGCGCCGCCCGCTGCGCCCTGGCCGTCGCCTCCGCCGTCGTGCTGAGCGCGTGCAGCTCCGACGACGGCGGCTCGTCCGCGGCGGAGACCGCGACCGCCCCGGCGGCGCCGACGACGAGTGCCGCGCCGGCGCCGACGGGACCCTTCGGCGCCGGGTGCGCCGCCGTGCCGCCCGAGGGCATCGCCGCGATGGCCGACGACCCCGTCGTCGTCGCCGCCGGCACCACCCCGCTGCTGTCCACCCTGGTCATCGCCGTGCAGACGGCGAACCTGGTGGACGCGTTCAACACCACGCCGGACATCACCGTGCTCGCCCCCGCGAACACCGCCTTCGAGGCCGTTCCCGCGGATGCGCTGAACGCGCTGCTGGTCGACACGGCGCGGCTCACCGCGCTGCTCACCCACCACGTCATCCCCGGGCGGCTGACCCCGGGCGAGCTGGCGGGCACGCACACCACGCTCAGCGGCGACGAGGTCACCGTCGAGGGCGAGGGGGAGAGCTTCACGGTGAGCGCCGACCAGACCGTCGTCGGCGCGGCCCCCGCGTCGGTGGTCTGCGGCAACGTGCAGACGGCGAACGCGACGGTCTACATCGTCGACCAGGTGCTCGCCCCGGCCACCTGAACGGCCCCGTCCAGGGGTCCGCCCCGAGCCCGCGAAGGTGGCGAGGACGGGGTCCTTCTAGGGTCGGCGTCATGACGGCTCCCGCGAGCACGCCCGACCGTGACCGGCTGCTCGAGCTCATCGTCGACCTGGCCGTGGTGCACGGGCGGGTGACCCTCTCCTCCGGGCGCGAGGCCGACTGGTACATCGACATGCGCCGGCTGACCCTGCACCACCAGGGCGCCCCGCTGGTGGGCCGGGTGATGCGGCAGCTGACCGGCGACCTGCGCTACGACGTCGTCGGCGGCCTGACCCTCGGCGCCGACCCGGTGGCCACGGCGATGCTGCACGCGGCCGCGGCGGGGGAGGGCTTCCTCGACGCCTGCGTCGTGCGCAAGGCCGGCAAGGCGCACGGGCTGCAGCGGCGGATCGAGGGACCGGACGTCGCCGGGCGCGCCGTGCTCGTCGTCGAGGACGTCTCCACCACCGGGTCCAGCCCGCTGACCGCGGTCGAGGCGCTGCGCGAGGCCGGGGCCGAGCCGATCGCGGTGGCGGTCATCGTCGACCGGGGCGGGCGGGCCGCGGTCGAGGAGGCCGGGCTCGAGTACCGCGCCGCCTTCACCCTCGCCGACCTCGGCCTGGCGTAGGGACCTCGTCCTCCTCACCGCTCGCAGGCTCGCGGCGAGCCTCTGGACGGCGCCACGCCGTCGTACGGTGTGACGGTGACCACCGTGACGACGGCGTGGGTGGCCGAGCTGGCCGATGCCCTGGGTGCCGACAGCGTCCTGACCGACCCCGACGTCACCGCGTCCTACGCCCGCGACCAGGCGATGCTCGCCGACGCGGGGACCCCGGCGGCCGTCGTCTTCCCGCGCAACACCGCCGAGGTGGCCGCGGTCATGCGGATCGCCTCGCGGCACGGCGTCCCGGTGGTGCCGCGCGGCGCCGGCTCCGGGCTGGCCGGGGCGAGCAACGCCGTGGACGGCGCGATCACGCTGGTGACGACCCGGATGGACGCCGTCCTGGAGGTGTCCCCGGCCGACCGGCTGGCCGTCGTCCAGCCCGGCGTGGTGAACAAGCAGCTGCGCGACGCCGTCGCCGGGTCGGGGCTGTTCTACCCGCCGGACCCCTCCAGCTACGACTGGTGCACGATCGGCGGCAACCTCTCGACCAACTCCGGCGGGCTGTGCTGCGTGAAGTACGGCGTCACCACCGACTACGTGCTCGGCCTGGAGGTCGTGCTCGCCGACGGCCGGGTGCTGCGCACCGGGCGGCGCACCGTGAAGGGCGTCGCCGGCTACGACCTGGCCCGGCTGTTCGTCGGCTCGGAGGGCACGCTCGGCGTCATCACCGAGGCCACCCTCGCGCTGCGCCCGGCGCCGCAGCGTCCGGTCACCCTCGTCGCCACGTTCACCACCACCGCGCAGACCGGGCAGGTCGTCGAGAGCGTGGTCACCAGCGGCCTGGTGCCCAGCTTGCTGGAGGTCATGGACAACACCTGCATCTGTGCCGTCGACGACCTGATGCACGCCGACCTCGACCGCGGCGCGCACGCGCTGCTGGTGGCGCAGTCCGACACCGGCGGGGAGGCGGCGGTGCGGGAGATCGAGGCGCTGGCGCAGCTGTGCCGGGAGGCCGGCGCGGACCTCGTGCACACCACCGACGACGCGGCCGAGGGCGACCTGCTGCTCGCCGCCCGCCGCATGGCCCTGCCGGCGCTGGAACGGCTGGGCAGCACGCTCATCGACGACGTCGCCGTCCCCCGCTCGCGGATCGCCGCCTTCCTCGACGGCTGCGACACCATCGCCGCCGAGCGCGCGCTGACCATCGGGGTGGTCGGCCACGCCGGTGACGGCAACATGCACCCGACCATCTGCTTCGACCCGACCGACGCCGACCAGCGCGAGCGGGCCTTCGCCGCCTTCGACGACATCCTCGAACTCGGCCTCGCCCTCGGCGGCACGATCACCGGCGAGCACGGCGTCGGGTCGATCAAGGTCGACTGGCTCGAGCGAGAGGTGGGACCGGTGTCCCTGGAGGTGCACCGGTCGATCAAGGGCGCGCTCGACCCGGACGGCCTGCTCAACCCCGGCAAGGTGCTGCGGCGGGGCTGACCGCGTGGCCCGCTGGACGTCGTTCGTCGCCGATGCCGCCCGGCGCGGCACGCTGCACGAGGCCGCGCGCCCCGACCACCGCTGCCGGGTCGAGCACGACGCCGCGACCCTGCTCGTGCACCTGTCCGGTGAGGACGGGGAGGGCTGGACGACGCTCGCCGTGGACCGGGCCACCCGCCGCTGGTCGGTCGCGCAGGCGCCCACCCAGCTGGCCGCCGCCACCCGGGCGGTGGACCTGCTCCGGCGCGACCACGCAGGTGGGACGCCCGGGTGACACGCTGACCGCATGAGCGCTGACCGGTTGCTGGTGATCGGCGGGGACGCCGCGGGCATGTCCGCGGCCGCGCAGGCCCGGCGGCTGCGGCCGGCCGGCGAGCTGGCCATCACCGTCCTCGAGCAGGGGCCGGAGGTCTCCTACTCCGCCTGCGGCATCCCCTACTGGGTGGGCGGGGTGGTGTCCGACCGCGACCGGCTGATCGCCCGCACCCCGCGGGACTTCGCCGCGCAGGACATCGACGTCCGCACCGGGACCCGCGCCGAGGCGATCGACCTCGACGCCGGCACCGTCCGCACCGACACCGGCGGGATGCTCGGCTACGACCGGCTGGTCGTGGCCACCGGTGGCCGGCCGCTGCGTCCGCCCGTGCCGGGCCTGGACGCCGAGGGCGTGCACGGGGTGCACCGGCTGGCCGACGGCGCCGACATCCGGGCCGCGGTGGCCGCGGGCGCCCGCCGCGCGGTGGTCCTGGGCGGCGGCTACATCGGCCTGGAGATGGCCGACGTGCTGCACGGCCGCGGGCTGTCGGTCACCGTCGTCCTCGCCGACCCGCTGCCGATGTCCCTCCTGGACGCCGACATGGGTGAGCGGGTGTGCAAGGCGATGGGGGACATGGGCATCGACGTCCAGCCGAACCAGCCGGTGCGGGAGGTCGAGACCGACGCCGACGGCGTGGTCCGGGCCGTGCGCACCGACGCGGGCAGCTACCCCTGCGACCTCGTCGTCCTCGGCCTGGGCATGGGGCCGGAGGCCGGGCTCGCGCAGGAGGCCGGGCTGCGGCTGGGCGAGACCGGCGCCGTCGACGTCGACCGCAGCCAGCGCAGCCGGTCGCACCCGGAGGTGTTCGCCGCCGGGGACTGCGCGCAGACGTACCACCGGCTGACCGGCGAGCCGGCCCACGTCGCGCTCGGCACGCACGCCAACAAGCAGGGTCGGGTCGCGGGCTCGGTCATCGGCGGCCGGCCGGCGCGGTTCGCCGGCGTCCTCGGGACCGCGCTGACCAAGGTCGGCGAGCTCGAGGTCGCCCGCACCGGGCTGTGCACCAGCGAGGCGGAGGCGGCCGGGTACGACTGCCGTGTCGAGACGATCGAGGGGACGACGCGGGCCGGCTACTACCCCGGCGCCGACCCGATGACGGTGAAGCTGATCAGCGACCGCGGCTCCGGCCGGCTGCTCGGGGCGCAGATCGTCGGCGGGCCGACCAGCGGCAAGCGGATCGACGTCCTCGCCACCGCGATCTGGGCCGGCCTGACCGCGGAGGAGTTCGCGGGCTCCGACCTCTCCTACGCCCCGCCGTTCTCCCCGACCTACGACCCGGTCGTCGTCGCCGCCCGGGTGGCCAGCCGCGTCGAGCAGGGGTGAGCGGTGGCCGACCGCAGGGACGGGGCGCAGCCGACGACGGAGACCGACGTCCGGGGTGGGGACTGGTACGGCGAGGACCTCTCCGGCCGGGAGCACACCCGGGTGGCGTTCGGCGGGGTGGACCTGTCGGAGACCACCGACGTCGGCGCCGTCTTCGCCGAGTGCGTCTTCCGCGACTGCCGGTTCACACTCTCCCGGCACACCGACGCGGCCTTCGTGACCTGCACCTTCACCGGCTGCTCGTTCGCCCGGGCCGAGTTCACCGACTGCAAGCTCACCGGCAGCACGTTCGACCGCTGCACCTTCGACCTGATGACCGTCACCCGGGGCGACTGGTCCTTCGTCGGGCTGGCCGGCGCGGACCTCCGGCGCGCCGCGTTCACCGGGACGCGGCTGCGCGAGGCGGACCTCGCCGGCGCGCGGGCGTCCGGCGCGACCCTGCGCCACCTGGACCTGTCCGGCGCGGAGCTGCACCGGACCGACCTCAGCGGCGCTGACCTGCGCGGTTCGGACCTGTCCGCGGTCGACCCCCGCACGGTCGAGCTCGCCGGCGCGCGGATCGACGTCTCCCAGGCCGTCACCCTGGTGACCGCCCTCGGCCTGGACGTCCGCCCCGACACCCCGGACTGAACCGACCGGCGGGATACTGGCCGCCGAGCAAGCGCCACCCCCGACGCAAGGAGTGCCTCGCATGCCCATCGCGACCCCAGAGGTCTACGCCGACATGATCAGCCGGGCCAAGGAGGGCGGGTTCGCCTACCCGGCGATCAACTGCACCTCGTCGGAGACGGTCAACGCGGCCCTGCGGGGCTTCGCCGACGCCGGCAGCGACGGCATCATCCAGTTCTCGACCGGTGGGGCGGAGTTCGCCTCGGGCACCAAGGTCAAGGACATGGTCACCGGTGCAGTCGCCCTGGCCGAGTTCGCGCACGTCGTCGCCGAGAAGTACCCGGTCAACGTCGCGCTGCACACCGACCACTGCCCCAAGGACAAGCTCGACTCCTACGTACGCCCGCTGATCGCCCTCTCCAAGGACCGGGTGGACGCCGGCCAGGCGCCGCTGTTCCAGTCGCACATGTGGGACGGCTCGGCGATCGACCTCGCCGAGAACCTCGCGATCGCCGAGGAGCTCATCGAGAAGGCATCCGCGGCCAAGATCGTGCTGGAGGTCGAGATCGGCGTGGTCGGCGGCGAGGAGGACGGCGTCTCGCACGACATCAACGACAAGCTGTACACCGCCGAGGGCGACTTCGTCGCCACCGCCAAGTCGCTCGGCCTGGGGGAGAAGGGCATCTACCTGCTCGCCGCCACCTTCGGCAACGTGCACGGCGTCTACAAGCCCGGCAACGTCAAGCTGCGCCCGGAGATCCTCAAGATGGGCCAGGACGTCGTCGCCCGCGAGTTCGGCCAGGCCGACGGCAGCAAGCCCTTCAACCTGGTGTTCCACGGCGGCTCGGGGTCGGCGCAGGAGGAGATCCGCGAGGCCCTCTCCTACGGCGTCGTGAAGATGAACGTCGACACCGACACCCAGTACGCCTTCACCCGGCCGATCGTCGGGCACATGTTCAGCAACTACGACGGCGTCCTCAAGGTCGACGGCGAGGTCGGCAACAAGAAGGCCTACGACCCGCGCAGCTACCTGAAGGCCGCGGAGACCGGCATGGCCGCCCGCATCGTCCAGGCCTGCGAGGACCTGCTGTCGGCCGGCCAGTCGCAGGGCAACTGATGAGCCACGCGCACCACAACCTGCTCGGCGAGCCGCCGGCCACCCTCCTACCGCCGAACCCGGAGGCCGACGCCGAGCTGGCCGCGGGCACGCCGGCCGCCGAGGTCGCCGCCCACCACCCCACGGTGAGCGCGGCCTGGGCGGCGCTGGCCGAGGAGGCGCTCAACCGCCCCGAGCGCCAGCTGGGCGACACGATCGAGGCCTACGCCTACGCCCGCACCGGCTACCACCGCGGGCTGGACGCGCTGCGCCGCAACGGCTGGAAGGGCTTCGGCCCGGTGCCGTGGTCGCACGAGCCCAACCGCGGGTTCCTGCGCTGCCTGACGGTGCTGGCCCGGGCCGCCGAGGCGATCGGCGAGACCGACGAGCAGGAGCGATGCACCCAGCTGCTGCTCGACAGCGACCCCAACCTGGCGCCCTGACCCCGGCCTGAGGGGCAGAGATGGCCATTTCTGCCCCTCAGCGTGCCGGGGACGTCGGTGCCTCCGGGCAGACTGGGGCACCGTGGAGCACTCACCGGCCGCCGTCGTCGATCGGCTGCGGCCGCTGCTGCTCGCCGTCCACCAGGCCCTGTCGGCCGGTGTCGCGGTCAGCGCGGCCGTCCACGCCGAGCACGGGTGGAACCCCACCGCCGACCGGCACCTGGACCACCAGCTGGTCCGCCGGGAGGCGATGGAGCGGCTCCGGCCCTGGGGCGCCTCACCCGACGAGCTCTCCGACCCGCTGCTGGCCCGGCAGCTGGAGCTCGGCGGCACCGGCACCGACAACCTGGGGCTGCCGATGAGCGGTCTCATCCTGCGCACGCCCACCGACGTCCTGCGGGTGTGGCGCTCCGACGACGGCGAGCTCCCCGCCGCCGCCACCGACGGCCTGCGCGCCTTCTACCGGCAGAGGCCCAGCCGGCAACTGCAGCTCGACCTCGGCGAGCGCCCCGACGCCCCGCGCCCGCACGCGGGCCACCTGGCGTTGCTGTGGGCCGACGCCGGCACCGTCCTCACCCGCTTCGACCTCGTCCGGCCGTGCGGGCACCTCGGCCGCCGGGCCCACGTCGACTGGCACGTGGACCTGCTGGAGCGGCTGATCCACCCCGCGGCGTGATCAGGAACCGGGGGCGCCGGCCGGGTCGACCGGGAGTCGTGAACGATCACCAGGTTGCGGTTTCGTCACGATGTGTGATCGTTCGACGTGCGCGTTCGCCTGCCGCTCGTTACGCTCCGTCCCCGGCGTCCGGCACGGACGCCCCTCACCGGAGGTGCTGCATGGCAACGCTTCTCTGGATCCTCGCCGTCATCCTCGTCATCGCCGGCATCGTCGCGCTCCTGCGCAGGCAGCTGCTCTGGGGCATCGTGCTGATCGTCGTCGGTCTTCTCGTGGGGCCGGGCGGCGTCAGCATCTTCACCTGAACAGGGACCCCGTCCTCCTCACGCCGTGCTCCGCTCGGCGCGAGCCTCGGGACGGGGCCGCTCAGCGCTCGTCGAGCTCCGGGTGCAGCTGCCGCAGCCGGGTGGTGAGCGCGGTCAGCTCGTCACCGCCGGCCATCAGGCGCGTGAGGACGTCGGCGTCGACGTCCTCACGCGTCAGGTCGCCCGCCACGTGCCCGTGCGCGAGCAGCAGGAAGCGGTCGCCGATCAGGTGCGCGTAGCGCGGGTTGTTCGTGACCGCGAGGACCGCCAGCCCCTGGGCGCGGGCGGCCAGCACCGCCCGCCCGACGAGGGTGTGCTGGGCGATCGTCATGGGCGCCGTGGGCTCGTCGACCAACAGTGCGCGGGCACCGAAGTGCAGCGCCCGGGCGATGGCCAGGCTCTGCCGCCCCCCGACCCACAGCGCCGCGGCCGGCTGGTCGGGATCGACCCCCAGCACGCCGACCCGGGCCATGGCCCGCACCGTGGTCTCCCGTGCCGTGGCCAGGTCCAGCCGGCGCAGCGGGCCCGCACCGAGGGTCGGCTCGGCGCCGAGGAAGAAGTTCCGCCACACCGACAGCAGCGGTGCGACGGCGAGGTCCTGCCAGACGGTGGCGATGCCCGCGGCGCGCGCGTCCTTCGGCGACCGGAAGCGCACCGGGCGGCCGTCGAGCAGCAGCTCGCCCTCGTCGTGCCGGCGCAGCCCGGAGAGGACCGAGACCAGCGTGGACTTCCCCGAGCCGTTCTCCCCGAGGACACAGGTGATCTCGCCCGGGCCGAAGGCGGCGCTGACCCGCGCCAGCGCCGGCACGCTGCCGTGGTGGACGCTGACCCCGCGCAGCTCCAGCACCGGGCCGGCCGGCTCGCTCACCACCGCGGCACCGCCCGCAGCCGGCTGCGCACGACGCCGTTGGTCAGCAGCGCCACCAGCAGCAGCACGCCCAGGAACGCCTCGAACCAGCGCGCGTCCCACCCGGCCAGGACGACGCCCTGGCGGGCCACGGCGTAGACCAGCGCGCCCACCGCGGCGCCGACCGCCGAGCCGTAGCCGCCGGTGAGCAGGCAGCCGCCGATGACCGCGACGACGACGAACTCGATCGCCGTCCCGAGTCCGGGGCCGCCCTGGACGCCGCCGATCCGCACCAGGCCGAGCGTGCCGATGAGCCAGCCGGCCGCCGCGGTGCAGCAGAACAGGACGATCGTCGTCCGCCGGTCGGGTACCCCGAGCTCCTGGGCCGCCTGGCGGGCGCCGCCGACGGCGAAGACCGCGTTGCCGAACCGGGTGCGCCACAGCACCCAGGACGCCACCGCGGTGAGCACCAGCCACCAGAGCAGCGCGATCCGGAACCGGCCGTCGCCGACCTGCACCGTGGACCCGAACACCGCGGTCACCGACGACCAGTCCGGGGCCGACCCCAGACCCTCGATGCGCACCGACCCGGTGATCGCCCGGGTGCCGGCCAGCGCCACCCCCTGCAGCACCAGGAAGGTCGCGAGCGTCACCAGGAAGCTGGGCAGCCCGCTGCGGACGACGATCAGGCCGTTGACCACCCCGACCGCCAGCGCCGCGGCCAGCGACGCCACCAGCGCCGGCCAGGCACTCCAGCCGGCCTGCCCGATCAGCAGTCCGGTGACCAGCGCGCTGCCGATGGCGACCATGCCGATCGAGAGGTCGAACTGACCCGACACCAGCAGCAGGGCGACCGCCACGCCGCCGATGCCGAGCAGCGCCGCGGCGTCCAGGACGCTGGCCAGCCCACCGGTGGTGAGCAGCTCGGGCGCCTGCGCCCCGAAGAACGCCACCACCACCGCCAGGCCCGCGAACGCCGCCAGGCTGGGGCGGGCCAGAGCCCGGTCGACCAGCCGACGCCGGGCAGGGGTCAGCGCGGCCGGGTGCGGCCTGAACGAGGGCAGACCGTCGGCGGTCACGGGCCGGGACGGGACGTCGGCAGCGGGGCCTCCTCGGGGAGGGAGGTGCTCAGTGTCCACGAGACGCCCGGCTCCGGCTCCCTCCCGTGTCAGGGCTGCAACCGCCAGCGCACCCGGTCGTCGGCGTACCAGGTCCACCGGCTGACCGGTCGCGGGTAGGGGACGCCGTCCCGGACCACCCGCGCCGGGTCGCAGGCGATCTGCACCGCGCGGCCGGACGTGCGCCGGGCCGGCCGCAGCGGCAGCGTCATGACGACGACGCCCAGGGTGTCCGCCTGCCGCCAGTCGGGCCGGACGTCGATCCGCGTGATCCGCCCGTCGGCGACCTTCACCGCGTCGTTGTGGGCCTGCGCCCCGAACCGCCGGGCCAGCCGACGGCGCTCCTCGCCGGCCGCCTCGAGCCGGCCGTGGTGCAGCAGCACCCCTCCGTGGTCGTCGCGCACCAGGCTCAGCTCCCGTACGTCGCCGGTGCCCACGCCGAGCGCGCGGGCCAGGCCGGTCGAGGAGGTGTCGTCGGCCGGCTCCCACGACACCGGGACCAGCGCGGTGCGACCGGCCTTGTGCAGGACCGCGAGCACCGCCGCCAGCGCCGCCACCGGCCCCTTCACCAGCACCGCGTCCGCCTCGGCCGCCGGCGCGACGGCGTCCCGGGACGGCGCCTGGCCGGGCCCGAGGCCGCGCAGGTCGAACTCGGCGAGCGACATGCGGATACCCTGCCACCTGCCAGCCGGTCATCCGCCGGTGCCGACGCTTGAGGGGATCGACAGCGAGATGCCGGCAGTCGTGCTGATCGGGGCCCAGTGGGGCGACGAGGGCAAGGGGAAGGCCACCGACCTGCTCGGTGGCCGGGTGCCCTACGTGGTGCGGTACCAGGGCGGCAACAACGCCGGCCACACGGTGATCACGCCCGACGGGGAGCGCTACGCCCTGCACCTGATCCCGTCGGGCATCCTCACCCCCGGGTGCACGCCGGTCATCGGCAACGGCGTGGTCGTCGACGCGGAGGTGCTGATCGGTGAGCTGGCCGGCCTGGAGGAGCGGGGGGTGGACACCTCGCGCCTGGTCATCTCCTCGGACGCGCACTTGATCATGCCGCACCACCGGGCCCTCGACAAGGTCACCGAGCGCTTCCTGGGCAAGCGGAAGATCGGCACCACGGGCCGCGGCATCGGCCCGGCGTACGGCGACAAGGTGGCCCGCACCGGCATCCGCGTGCAGGACCTCCTCGACCTGTCGATCCTCCGGCAGAAGCTCGAGGGCACGCTCCAGGAGAAGAACCAGATCCTGGTCAAGGTCTACAACCGCAAGGCGATCGACGTCGACGAGGTCGTCGAGGAGTACGCGGAGTACGCCGAGGCGCTCAAGCACCGGATCATCGACACCCGGCTGCTGCTCGGCAGGGCCCTCGACGCCGGCGAGTGGGTCCTGCTGGAAGGCTCGCAGGGCACGCTGCTCGACGTCGACCACGGCACCTATCCGTTCGTGACGTCGTCGAACCCGACCGCGGGCGGGGCGGCCACCGGCTCGGGCATCGGCCCCACGCGGATCGAGCGGGTGGTCGGCATCCTCAAGGCCTACACGACCCGCGTCGGCTCCGGCCCGTTCCCGACCGAGCTGTTCGACGCCAACGGCGAGTACCTGCGCAAGCAGGGCGGCGAGGTGGGCGTCACCACCGGGCGGGACCGCCGCTGCGGGTGGTTCGACGCCGTCGTGGCCCGCTACGCCAGCCGGGTCAACGGGATCACCGACTACTTCCTCACCAAGCTCGACGTCCTCTCCGGCCTGGAGACGGTGCCGATCTGCGTGGCCTACGACGTGGACGGCGTCCGGCACGACGAGATGCCGATGACCCAGACCGACTTCCACCACGCCACGCCGGTGTACGAGGAGATGCCGGGCTGGTTCGAGGACCTCCGGAACTGCCGCACCTTCGACGAGCTGCCGGCCAACGCGCAGGCCTACGTGCGGCGGCTGGAGGAGCTCTCCGGCGCGCGGGTCAGCGTGATCGGCGTCGGCCCGGG
Organism: Geodermatophilus sp. CPCC 205761; assembly: GCF_051383655.1. NCBI lineage: Bacteria > Bacillati > Actinomycetota > Actinomycetes > Geodermatophilales > Geodermatophilaceae > Geodermatophilus > Geodermatophilus sp. CPCC 205761. The sequence continues at coordinate 13,788 of NZ_JALPKQ010000007.1, read as the reverse complement.
CCGCGACGAGAACGTCGTCGTCCACGACCTCCTGAACTGAACGTCACCTGGTCGTCGGGGTGCGGTCCCGCGCGGTGACCAGCTCCTGACGTGCCCGGAGGCCGATCTCGGGCGCGTCGGTGATCAGCCCGTCGACGCCGAGGGCGAACAGCAGCCGGGCCTCGGTCTGCATGTCGCCGGGGGCGGCGGGGTCCTCCCCGCGGCGCAGGTGGCGGGGCAGGAAGGCGTTCTCGGGGCGCAGCGTCCACGGCACCACCAGCAGCCCGGCCCGGTGCGCCTGGCTGACGAGGGTGGAGACGCCGGTCATCGCCTGGTCGGCGTCGCGCAGCAGGATCCGGTGCCGGCTGGGCGCGATGCCCTGGGCGTAGGTGCTGACCTCGCGCAGCCCGGCCGGGGTCACCATCGCGTCGTCGGCGGCCACGTCGTCGACCAGCTGCAGCATCGTCGGCCCGGCGTCCCCCAGCTCGGCGCGCAGCTCCCGCAGCGCGGCGGCGTCGAAGGACTGCAGCACGACCGTGCCGTCGGGGGTGTCCGCCCCCAGCCGGCGCAGCTCGGCGGCGACGAGGTCGACCATCGGCAGGCCGTGCTCGCCGGCCCAGCGCGGCTTCTTCAGCTCGGCGAGCACGCGGACGGGCCGGGCGGCGGTGGACCGGCGCCGGGCCAGCTCCACGACCTCGGCCAGCGTCAGGACGCCGAACCGCCCGTCGTAGGGCGTGTTCAGCGGGCGCAGCTCGGGCATGCGCTCGACCGCCCGCAGCGTGCGCAGCTCGGCGAGGGTGAAGTCCTCGGCGAACCAGCCGCTGCGCTCGCGCTCCCCGACGACCCGGGTGGTGCGCCGGCCGGCGAACTCGGGCCGGCCGGCGACGTCGGTGGAACGCGACAGCTCGTTCTCGTGCCGGACGACGAGCGCGCCGTCCCGGCTGACGACGACGTCGGGCTCGATGAGCTCGGCGCCGAGGTCGATGGCGAGCTCGTAGCTGCCTGCGGTGTGCTCGGGGCGGTAGGCGGGGGCGCCGCGGTGGCCGACGACGACGGGGCGGCGGAGGCCGGTCGCCGGGTCCACTGCCAGCGACTCGCTCGCGTGCATGTCATTGAGAACACCGCAGCCACCTGAACAGAACGCGAACGTGCGGGTGTGATCCGCGGACAATTCGGACGACAGCGTGCTGACCTGCGCGCCACCATGCGGACGTGACGGATCTCTCACTCCTGGGGTGGACGCCCGAGCGCGCCGGGGAGCTGCCGCCCGACTGCGTCCCGGGGCGGGTCGCCCGCGTGGACCGCGGCCGGCTGACCGTGCTGACCGCCGACGGCGAGCTGCGCGCGCACCCGGGTACCGCGCTGCTCGGGGACACCGGCGCGGCCGTGGGCGACTGGGTGGCCCTGCGCGGCGAGCTGGCCGTGGCGGTGCTGCCCCGCCGGACGGCGTTCACCCGCGTGACCGCGGGCCGGACGTCGGCGGCGCAGGTCGTGGCCGCGAACCTCGACACGGTGCTGGTCGTCGACGCCCTCGCCGGCCCGCAGCGGCTGCGCCGGGTCGAGCGCTACCTCGCGGTCGCGTGGGGCAGCGGGGCGACGCCGGTCGTCGTCCTCACCAAGGCCGACCTGTGCGACGACGTGCCCGCCGCGGTCCAGGAGGTCGCCGAGTCCGCCCTCGGCGTCGACGTGCTGCCGGTCAGCTCGGTGAGCGGGGCCGGCGTGGCGGAGGTCTCCGCCCGCATCGGCCCCGGCCGGACGGCGGCGATGGTCGGCCCCTCCGGCGTCGGGAAGTCCAGCCTGGCCAACGCGCTGCTCGGCGCGGAGCTGATCGCGACGAGCGCGATCCGCGGGAGCGACGGCCGCGGCCGGCACACCACCACCGCCCGCGAGCTGCACCTGCTCCCCGGCGGCGGCCTGCTGGTGGACACCCCGGGCATGCGGGAGCTGGGGCTGGTCGACGACGAGGGCATCGACACCACCTACGCCGACGTCACCGAGCTGGCGCAGCGGTGCCGGTTCCGCGACTGCGGGCACCGCTCGGAGCCCGGCTGCGCCGTCGCCGCCGCGATCGCCGAGGGCCGGCTGGACCCGGCCCGCTACGCCGCCTGGCGCAAGCTCCAGGCCGAGGCGCGGCGGCAGGCGCTGCGCTCGGACGCCCGGGCCCGGGCCGCCGAGCACGCCCGCGTCCGCGCCCTGTACCGCGCCTACCGGGCGCAGCCCAACCGCATGCGGTGAGGGTGGGTAGGGTCGCCGTCCGTGCGCGTGCTCGTGATCGGTTCCGGTGCCCGGGAGCACGCCCTGTGCGTCGCTCTGCGCGACGACCCGGCGGTCACCGCCCTGGCCTGCGCGCCGGGTAACGCCGGCACCCGCACGATCGCCGAGCCGGCCGCGGTCGACGTCGCGGACCCGGTCGCGATCGCCGCGCTGGCCACCGGCTGGGGCGCCGACCTGGTCGTCGTCGGCCCGGAGGTGCCGCTGGTGGCCGGGGCGGCCGACGCGGTCCGGGACGCCGGCATCGCCTGCTTCGGACCGTCCGCCGAGGCGGCCCAGCTCGAGGGCAGCAAGTCCTTCGCCAAGCACGTGATGACCGCCGCGGGTGTGCCGACCGCCCGCTCGTGGCCGGTCGGCGGCCCGGCGGAGCTGGAGACCGCGCTGGACGAGGCGGGGGCGCCGTACGTGGTCAAGGACGACGGCCTGGCCGCGGGCAAGGGCGTCGTCGTCACCACCGACCGGGCCGCCGCCGTCACCCACGGGCACCGAGTCCTCGACGCCGGCGGCGCCGTGCTGGTCGAGGAGTACCTCGACGGCCCCGAGGTGTCGCTGTTCGCCGTCACCGACGGGACGACGGTGCTGCCGCTGGTGCCCGCGCAGGACGCCAAGCGCCGCGACGACGGCGACGCCGGCCCGAACACCGGCGGGATGGGGGCCTACGCGCCGCTGCCGTGGGCGCCGGCCGGGCTGGTCGACGAGGTGCTGGCCACCGTCCTCCAGCCGACCGTCGACGAGATGGCCCGCCGCGGCGAGGCGTTCTCGGGGCTGCTCTATGCCGGCCTCGCGCTGACCTCCCGCGGCCTGCGGGTGGTCGAGTTCAACGCCCGCTTCGGCGACCCCGAGACCCAGGTCGTGCTGCCGCTGCTGGAGACCCCGCTGGCCGGGCTGCTGCACGCCGCCGCCACCGGCACGCTGGCCGACCACCCGCCGCTGCGCTGGCGCGCGGGCGCCGCGGTCACGGTCGTCGTCGCCGCGCCGGGGTACCCCGAGCGGCCGCGCACCGGCGACCCGATCACCGGCGCCGACGGCGCGGGGGTGCTGCACGCGGGCACCACCGCCGACGCGGACGGGACGGTACGGTCCGCGGGCGGGCGGGTGCTGGCGGTGACCGCTGTGGGCGCCGACCTCGCCGCGGCCCGGCAGCTGGCCTACGAGCGGGTGGCCGGCGTCCGGCTGGCCGACGCGCACTGGCGCACCGACATCGCGCTGGCCGCTGTCGAGGGCAGGGTCGCCGTCGGCTGACAGGTCAGGACGTCGCGACTGGCACCGTCCAGGGCACCGCCCCGAGCTTGCGAGGGGTGGGTGGGACGGGGTCCTTCTCCTACTCCACGGTGACGGCCGGGCGCGCCCGGTCGGGGCGCGGCTCGGGTGGCCGCGGCCCGTCGTGCCGCCGGGCCAGGTAGGTGCCGGCCACGTTGGCGCACGCCACGATCGGCACGGCGATGAGCGCGCCGAAGATGCCGGCGATGAGCAGCCCGGCGGCGATCGCCAGGACGACGGCCAGCGGGTGCACGCGGACGGCGCGACCCAGCAGCAGCGGCTGCAGGACGTGCCCCTCCAGCTGCATCACCAGCACGACGACGGCGAGCGTGATCAGCGCGGTGATCGGGCCGTTGGCCACCAGCGCCACCAGCACCGCCACCGTCCCGGCGAGGAACGACCCGATGATCGGGATGAACGCGCCGAGGAACACCAGCGCGGCCAGCGGGATGACCAGTGGCACCTGCAGGATCGCCAGCCCGATGCCGATGCCCACCGCGTCGACCAGCGCGACGGCGACGGTGGCGCGCACGTAGGAGATCAGCGTGCGCCAGGAGCGGCGGGCCGCCTCGTCGATGTAGGCGCGGGCGTCGGCCGGGCACAGCCCCACCAGCCAGAGCCAGATCGACCGGCCGTCCTTGAGGAAGAAGAACAGCGTGAACAGCGCCAGGACGATGCCGGCGAACACCTCGCCGACGGTCGCCGCGGTGGTGATCGCCCCGGAGGTGAGCGTGTCCTGGTTGGCGACGAGCGCCTCCTGGGCGGCCGTCAGCGCCTCGTCGATCTGCCGCTGCGACACCGGGAAGGTGTCGACGACGAAGTCGCGGATCTGGGTGAGGCCCTGGTTCACCTGGTCGGCGAGGTCGGAGAAGCCGGCGGTGAACCGCTCCACGACCAGCGTGATGATCCCGGCGACGACCCCGAGGCCGACGACGAGCATGGCCAGCGCGGCCAGCGACCGGGGCCAGCCGTGCCGAACCAGCGCCGCGGCGCCCGGCTGCAGCAGCGCGGCCAGCAGCAGCGCCACGAACACCGGGACGACGACGACGGCGACGTACGCGGCGGCGTAGAGCAGCACGTAGACGCCGGCGATGACCGCGATCAGCCGCCACGACCAGGACGCGGCGATCCGCAGCCCGGCCGGGACGGCGGCGTCGACGGCGGGGACGCGGTCGGCGCCGGTCAGCCGGCGGACGTGGTGGCCGGTGCGTTGCGGGCGCCCGCCAGGGGGTGGCCCGCTGACGCCGCCGGGGCTGTCGAGGTCGGGAGCACCGGGCTCGGGGCTGCCCAGCGGGGGCCGGTCGGCGGGCTCGTCCCCGGGCGCCTCCTCGCCGGACGGCTCGGGGTCGGCGTCGGCCGGGACGTCGTCGTGGACCAGGATCGCCCGGTCGCCGTCGCGCTCGGGCCAGTGGTACGGGTCGTGCTCCGCGGCGGCGCGGATGCGTTCCCGGGCCCGCGCCACCAGGGAGCCCGCGCGTCGCAGCATCGTGTACCTCCGCCCGGGCTCTGGGGCCCGTCCATGATCACGTTAGCCCTACGGGACACTGTGCCCGTGGTGCGACGAGCTGACCGGTGGCGGGCGGTACCCGCATGATCGAGCGCTACACCCTCCCCGACATGGGACGGGTCTGGAGCGACCAGCACAAGTACGAGCTCTGGTGCCGGGTGGAGACCCTCGTGCTGGAGGCGCACGCCGCGGCCGGGCGGGTGCCCGCCGACGTGGTGGCGCCGGTGCGCGATGCGCCGCCACCCACGCCGGAGCGGGTCGCGGAGATCGAGGAGACGACGCAGCACGACGTCATCGCCTTCCTCACCGCGTGGGCGGACAACACCACGCCCCGGTCGGCGGCCGCCTACGTGCACCACGGCATGACGTCGTCGGACCTGCTGGACACGGCGCTGGCGGTGCAGCTGACCGAGGCGACCGACCTGCTGCTGGCGCGGCTGGACCGGCTGGTGGCCGTGCTGCGCGACCACGGTCTGGAGCACCGGCACACGATCAAGGTCGGCCGGACCCACGGCGTGCACGCCGAGCCCGTCGTGTGGGGCCACCGCGTCGCCGACATCGCCTTCGCCGCGGCCCGCTCCCGCGACCGGCTGCGGGCGGCCCGCGACCGGGTCGGCGTCGTCGCCATCTCCGGCGCGGTCGGCACGTACTCGCTCATCGACCCGTCGGTCGAGGTCGCCGTGGCCGAGGCGCTGTCGCTGCGGCCGGCCGACGCCTCGACGCAGGTCGTCATGCGCGACTCGGTGAGCGAGTGGGTCTCCGCGCTGGCGATCATCGCCACGGTCTGCGAGACCATCGCGCTCGAGGTGCGGCACGGTCAGCGGACCGAGGTGCGGGAGCTGTCGGAGGCCTTCGGCTCCGGCCAGAAGGGCTCCAGCGCCATGCCGCACAAGAAGAACCCGATCCGGTCGGAGCGCATCGCGGGCCTGGCCCGCGTGGTGCGGGCCGCCGTCGTGCCGGTGATGGAGGGCATCCCGCTCTGGCACGAGCGGGACATCTCGCACTCCTCCACCGAGCGGGTCTTCCTGCCCGACGCCGCGATCACCACCGACTACCTGCTGCACCTCACCACCGGCCTGGTGGAGGGCCTGGTGGTGGACGCCGGCCGGATGCGGGCCAACCTGGAGTCGACCGGCGGGCTCATCTACACGTCGTCGGTGCTCCTGGAGGTGGTCGAGGGCGGGCTCTCCCGCGAGGACGCCTACGCGCTGGTGCAGGGCGCGGCCATGGAGACGTGGAACACCGGAACGCCGTTCCGGCAGACCCTCCGCGACCGCGCCGCGGCCTCCGGGGTGACCCTCGACGAGGCCCGGCTGGACGAGATCTGCCGGCCGGAGCGCTACGTGGCCCAGCTTGACCCGCTGTTCGAGCGGCTGGCCGCCCTCACGTGAGCGTGGACCTGCCGCTCGTCGCGCGGGGGAAGGTGCGCGAGATCTACGACGCCGGCCCGGACCGGCTGCTGCTGGTCGCGTCGGACCGGATCTCCGCGTACGACCACGTGCTGCCGACGCCGATCCCGGACAAGGGTCGGGTGCTCACCGCGCTGTCGGTGTGGTGGTTCGAGCAGCTGACGCCGGTCCTGTCGTCGTTCGGGGCCGCGCACCACCTGCTGTCGGCGACCGACGTCCCCGCGGAGGTCGCCGGCCGGGCGATGCTGGTCCGCCGGCTGGAGATGCTCCCGGTCGAGTGCGTGGCCCGCGGCTACCTGTCGGGCTCCGGGACGGTCGAGTACCAGCGGACCGGGTCGATCCGGGACGTCCCGCTGCCCGCCGGGCTGGTGGAGGGCTCGCAGCTGCCCGAGCCCGTGTTCACGCCGTCGACCAAGGCCGAGGTGGGCCAGCACGACGAGGCGATCGACTTCGCCGCCGTCGTCGCAGCGGTGGGCGAGGCCCGCGCCGGCGAGCTGCGCGAGCTGACCCTGGCGCTGTACCGCCGCGGGGCGGAGATCGCGCTGGAGGCCGGCATCGTCCTCGCCGACACCAAGGTCGAGTTCGGCCTGGACGCCGACGGCCGGCTGACCCTCGGGGACGAGGTGCTCACGCCGGACTCGTCCCGCTTCTGGCCGGCGACGCTGTGGTCGCCGGGGGCCGCGCAGCCCTCGTACGACAAGCAGTACGTCCGCGACTGGCTGACCGACTCCGGCTGGGACCGCGTCTCCCCGCCGCCGGAGCTGCCCGCCGACGTCGTCGAGGCGACCCGGGAGCGGTACGTCACCGCCTACGAGCGGCTGACCGGCACGACCTTCCGCTGACGTGGCCGAGACGCGCGCGGGCATCGCGTACCGCTCCGGCGGGTCCGGGGAGGACCTGCTGCTCCTGCTGCACGGGCTGGGCGCCACCGGCGCGGTGTGGGACCGGCTGCTGCCAGTGGTCGAGGCGTCGTGGCCCGGCTCCTGGGCGGTGCCCGACCTGCGAGGGCACGGCCGCTCGGTGGCCGAGCCGCCGTACGGCTACGCGGCGCACGCCGCCGACATGGCGGCGGTGGCGGTCGCGACGGGGGCGTCCCGCGTGACCGTGCTGGGGCACTCGTTCGGCGGCGTCGTCGGCGCGGTGCTGGCCGGCGGCTGGTACGGCGTGGACGTCGCCCGCGTCGTCGCCGTCGGGGTGAAGATCGACTGGACGCCCGAGGAGGAGGCCCGCGCGCGGTCGATGGCCGCCCGCCCGTCGCAGGTCTTCCCGACCGCCGCCGAGGCCGCCGACCGGCACCTGCGGCTGGCCGGCCTCGCCGGGCTGGCGGCACCGGAGGACCCGGTCGCGCGGGCCGGCGTCCGGGAGGTGGACGGCGGGTTCGCCGCGGCGCTCGACCCGCGGGCGTTCGGCGCCGTCGGCCCGCCGGTCGAGCAGGTGCTGGCCCGGGCGGTGGCGCCGCTGCGGCTGGCCGCGGGCGCGGCCGACCCGATGGTCGGCCTCGACGCGATGCGCCGCGTGGACCCCGGCGCGGTGCTGCTCGAGGGCGCCGGCCACAACGCCCACTGGGAGGCCCCCGAGGCGGTCTGGTCGCTGCTCGCCCCGTGACCGTGGGGAGCGTCACCCGCATCGCGGCGAGTGGGCCACGCCACCCCGGTACCCTCGTCCGCGTGTCCCAGGTGGTCGTCGACGTCGTCCTGAAGCCGGAGATCTCCGACCCCCAGGGTCAGGCGGTGCTGGGAGCGCTGGGCCGGCTCGGCCACGACAGCGTGCGCAGCGTCCGCCAGGGCAAGCACTTCGTGCTCGAGGTCGACGGGACGCCCGACGAGGCGGAGCTGCGGCAGATCGCCGAGACGCTGCTGGCCAACCCCGTCATCGAGGACGTCGAGCTGCACCTCCCCACCGACTGAGAGAGATCCTCGTGCGCATCGGTGTCATCACCTTCCCGGGCTCCCTGGACGACGTCGACGCCGCACGCGCGGTGCGGCTGGCCGGCCCCGAGCCGGTCGCGCTCTGGCACGCGTCGCACGACCTGCAGGGGGTCGACGCCGTCGTCCTGCCGGGGGGCTTCTCCTACGGCGACTACCTGCGGGCCGGCGCGATCGCCGCGCGGGCGCCGATGATGCGCGACGTCGTCGACCGCGCGCGCGACGGCATGCCCGTGCTCGGCATCTGCAACGGCTTCCAGGTGCTCTGCGAGGCCGGCCTGCTCCCGGGCGCCCTGACCCGCAACAGCCACCTGCACTTCCGCAACCGCGACCAGGTGCTGCGCATCGAGCGGGCCGACACCGCGTGGACGGCGTCCTACGAGGCCGGCCAGCGGATCGTCGTCCCGGTGAAGAACGGCGAGGGCCGGTACGTCGCCGCGCCGGCGGACCTCGAGCGGCTCGAGGCCGAGGGCCGGGTCGCCGTCCGCTACGTCGACGGCAACCCCAACGGCAGCTCGAACGACATCGCCGGTGTCACCAGCGAGAACGGGCGCGTGGTCGGGCTCATGCCGCACCCGGAGCACGCCGTCGAAGACCTCACCGGCCCGAGCACCGACGGGCTGGGCTTCTTCACCTCCGTGCTGAAGGCGGTCGTGAACGCGTGAACTCCGAAGACGACGCCCGAGCGAGCATCGCAGCGAGCGCCAGCGAGCGAGGAGCGGAACGAGGTCGGAGTCGAGGCGCGGGTGTCGACACCGTCGAGATCGCCGGGAAGAACCCCGACGACGAGCAGCCGTGGGCCGAGCTCGGGCTGAAGTCCGACGAGTACGACCGGATCCGCGGCATCCTCGGCCGCCGGCCCACCACCGCCGAGCTGGCGATGTACTCGGTCATGTGGAGCGAGCACTGCTCCTACAAGAGCTCCAAGGTGCACCTGCGCCGGTTCGGCGACCTGCCGCCCAGCGACGCCCTGCTGGTCGGCATCGGCGAGAACGCCGGCGTGGTCGACGTCGGGGACGGCTACGCGGTCACCTTCAAGGTCGAGTCGCACAACCACCCCAGCTACGTCGAGCCCTACCAGGGCGCGGCCACCGGGGTCGGCGGCATCGTCCGCGACATCCTCACCATGGGCGCGCGGCCGATCGCGGTCATGGACTCGCTGCGCTTCGGCCGGGCCGACGCCCCCGACACCGCCCGCGTGCTGCCCGGGGTCGTGGCCGGCGTCGGCGGCTACGGCAACTGCCTGGGCCTGCCCAACATCGGCGGCGAGCTGCTGTTCGACGACTGCTACGCCGGCAACCCGCTGGTCAACGCGCTGTGCGTCGGCGTGATGAAGCACGAGGACGTCCGGCTGGCCAAGGCCGAGGGCGTCGGCAACAAGGTGATCCTGTTCGGCGCCCGCACCGGCGGCGACGGGATCGGCGGCGTCAGCGTGCTGGCCAGCGAGACCTTCGACGAGGAGGGGCCGGCCAAGCGCCCGAGCGTGCAGGTGGGCGACCCGTTCACCGAGAAGCTGCTCATCGAGGCCTGCCTGGAGATCTTCGCCGCCGACCTCGTCACCGGCATCCAGGACCTCGGCGGCGCCGGGCTCTCCTGCGCCACCAGCGAGCTGGCCAGCGCCGGCACCGGCGGGATGCACGTCGACCTGGACGCCGTCCCGCTGCGCGACTCGACGCTCACCCCGGCCGAGATCCTGATGAGCGAGTCCCAGGAGCGCATGTGCGCGATCGTCGAGCCGGGCAAGGTCGACGCCTTCCTCGCCGTCTGCCGCAAGTGGGACGTGCTCGCGACCGTCATCGGTGAGGTCACCGACGGCGACCGGCTGACCGTCGACTGGCACGGGGAGCGGATCGTCGACGTCCCGCCGCGCACCGTCGCCCACGAGGGCCCGGTCTACGAGCGCCCGATGCAGCGGCCGGCCGACCTCGACGACCTGCAGGCCGACGACCCTGCGGCGCTGCGCCGCCCGCGGACGCCCGACGAGCTCGCCGCGCACTGGCTGGCCGTCGTCGCCAGCCCGGACGGCGCGGACAAGACGTGGGTGACCGAGCAGTACGACCGCTACGTCCGCGGCAACACCGTGCTGGCCCAGCCCGACGACGCCGGCGTGGTCCGCATCGACGAGGAGAGCCACCGCGGCATCGCGCTGGCCCTCGACGGCAACGGCCGCTACGCCCGCCTCGACCCGTACGCCGGCGCGCAGCTCAACCTGGCCGAGGCGTACCGCAACGTCGCCGTCTCCGGCGCGCGGCCGCTGGCGGTCACCAACTGCCTCAACTTCGGCTCGCCGGAGGAGCCCGAGGTCATGTGGCAGTTCGGTGAGGCCGTCCGCGGGCTGGCCGACGCCTGCCGCGACCTGGGCCTGCCGGTCACCGGCGGCAACGTCAGCCTCTACAACCAGACCGGTGACGTGGCGATCAACCCGACGCCGGTCATCGGCGTCCTCGGCGTGCACGAGGACGTCCGCACGCGGGTGCCGACCGGCTGGCGGACGGCGGGGGAGACCGTGCTGCTGCTCGGCGAGACCCGGCCGGAGTTCGGCGGTTCGGCCTGGGCGTCGGTCGTGCACGGCCATCTCGGCGGCCGCCCGCCGGCGGTCGACCTGGCGGCCGAGCGGTCCCTCGGCGAGCTGCTCGCCGCGCTGAGCCGTCAGGGCGTCGTCGGCTCCGCGCACGACCTCGCCGACGGCGGCCTGGCACAGGCGCTGGCCGAGTCGGCCCTGCGGCACGGCGTCGGCGCCCGGCTGGCACTGACCGGAGACGCCTTCACCGCGCTGTTCAGCGAGTCCGCGGCGCGGGCCGTGGTGACGACGGGCGACCCCCACGCGGTGCGGCGGGCCGCCGAGGAGGCCGGGGTGCCGGTCACCGAGCTCGGGACGACGGGCGGCGACGCGCTGCTCGTCGAGGGCGTGGCCGACCTGTCGCTGGCCGAGCTCCGCGCCGCCTGGAGCGCCACCCTCCCGGCGCTGTTCGGCACGCCGGAGGCCACGGTCGGCGCCGTCCCCGCGGGGACCGTCCCCACCAGCTGATGCCCGCCCCCATCTCCGCCGAGGAGCTGCGGGCGGCGCTGGAACCCACGCTGGCGTGGCTGGCGGGCGAGGCGGAGCAGCCGCCGCGGTCGGTGGTCGGCGCGGCGGTGAAGACCACCGCCCGCTGGCTGGCCCAGCAGGTGCCCGGCCGCTCGGTGGAGTTGCGGGTGCCCCCGCACGTCGCCGTCCAGTGCGTGCCCGGTCCACGGCACACCCGGGGGACCCCGCCGAACGTGGTGGAGACCGACGCCGCCACCTGGCTGCGGCTGGCCAGCGGCCGGCTGGACTGGGGCACCGCGGTCGCGGAGGGCCGGCTCACCGCCAGCGGCAACCGTGCCGACCTCTCCCCGCACCTGCCCCTGCCCCCGCTCCGGTAGGGGCAGAAATGGCCATTTCTGCCCCGCCCGGGCTCAGCCGGTGAAGAGGGTGATCGCGGTCTTCACCGTGTTGTAGAGGCCGTACGCCAGCGGGACGCCGACCAGGGCCCAGGCGAGGGCGATCAGCCCGGTCGGGGTGTGCGCCGGCTGCTGGGACGGGGACGGCGACGGGCTCGAGCTCATCGGGTGGCGCTCCGTTCCGGGTTGGCGCGAGCGGTGGCGGGGTCGGCGGCCTTCGGCTCGTGCCAGGTGGCGGCGACCGGCCGGACCAGCAGGTTCGCGACGAACCCGATCGCCAGCAGGCCGACCATGATGAACAGCGCCGGCCGGTAGTTGGCCGCGACCAGCTCGCCGGGCGTGCCCTGGGTGTCCAGGACGCCGTTGACGATGAGCGGCCCCGCGATGCCGGCGGCCGACCACGCGGTGAGCAGCCGGCCGTGGATGGCGCCCACCTGGTAGGTACCGAAGAGGTCGCGCAGGTAGGCCGGGATCGTGGCGAACCCGCCGCCGTAGAAGCTGATGATCACCGCGGCGGTGAGGACGAAGATCCAGGTCGCGGTGCTGCCCAGCGTGGCCAGGATGATGTACAGGACGATGCCGACGCCCAGGTAGATCATGTAGATCGGTTTGCGGCCGATGTAGTCCGACGTCGAGGACCAGACGAACCGGCCGCCCATGTTGAACAGCGACAGCAGGCCCACGAACCCGGCCGCGGCCGTCGCGGCGACGGCCGAGGACCCGTTCTCGCGGAAGAAGTCCTGGATCATCGGTGCGGCCTGCTCGAGGATGCCGATACCCGCGGTGACGTTGCAGAACAGCACGATCCACAGCAGCCAGAACTGCGGCGTCTTGATCGCGTTGTTCGCCGAGACGCTCTCCGTGGTGACCAGCGCCTTCTTCTTCACCGACGCCGGGTCGAAGCCGTCGGGGCGCCAGTCGTCGGCCGGCACCCGCACGATGAACGCGCCGAACATCATGAAGACCAGGTAGACCAGGCCCAGGGTGAGGAAGAGCAGGGCGACGGCGCTGCCGCTGGGCACGGTGCCCGCGCTGCCGTCGTACGCCGGGTCGTAGACGTCCATCAGCTGGCGGGACAGCGGCGAGGCGATGAGCGCGCCGCCGCCGAAGCCCATGATCGCCATACCGGTGGCCAGACCCGGGCGGTCGGGGAACCACTTGATCAGGGTGGAGACCGGGGAGATGTAGCCGATCCCCAGCCCGATGCCGCCCAGGAAGCCGTAGCCGAGGTAGAGCAGCCACAGCTGCTCGGTCGCGATCCCCAGCGATCCGACCAGGAAGCCGGCCACCCAGAAGCAGGCGGAGGTGAACATCGCGGCGCGGGGGCCGTTCTTGTCCACCCAGGTGCCGAACAACGCCGCGGAGACGCCGAGCATGACGATGGCGATCGAGAAGATGATGCCGATCGCGGTCAGGCTCGAGTCGAAGTGCTCGACGAGGGCGGTCTTGTAGACGCTGGTCGCGTAGGCCTGGCCGATGCAGAGGTGCACCGCCAGGGCGGCCGGCGGGATCAACCACCGGTTGAACCCCGGACGGGCCACGATTCTGTCGCGGGCCAGGAAGCTCGGTACTGCCACGGACGGACCTCCGGTCGGGGGGCGTCCCGGGGGTGCCCCGGGCGGGCACGCGCGCAGGGTCACGAACCCGCGCGAACGCTACGTCCAGCTCAGACGTACCGCGCGCCGGCCGAGACCGTTTCGTTGCGAACTCAACGACCGCCCGCGCGGCTTCCGCATGCCGGGAGTCCCCGTGGAGGCCGCGGACGCCCGTTCTAGGCTCGCCGCATGGCCTATGAGGTGAAGGGCGTCGTCGCCCGCAGCAAGGGTGCTCCGGTCACCGTCGAGACGATCATCGTGCCCGACCCCGGGCCGGGTGAGGCGGTCGTCGACGTCCAGGCGTGCGGCGTCTGCCACACCGACCTGCACTACCGCGAGGGCGGGATCAACGACGAGTTCCCGTTCCTGCTCGGCCACGAGGCCGCCGGGACCGTCTCCGCGGTCGGCGCCGGCGTCAC